>JAOZOM010000540.1 GCA_029933275.1 Anaerolineales bacterium
CCTGAGAAATGCGGTTAGTAAATATGATGGCGAAAAATGGAACGCTTGCTCAAAGGAAGACAGACTTAGAGAAAATAATAACCTGAGTTTCGGATAAGGAAGTGGGTTCCGGATTAGAATAAGCTATTGCAACCAAACAAGAGCTTCTAAAAAGGAACCCACCATGAGTTTAGTCGAATTATTCAGTGATGTCGATGATTTTTGTCAATACTTTGAACCACGTTGGGAGAAATTTCTTCTAAAAAGTGGCTTGCGTCAGCGCAGACGATCAGGAAATCTTTCTCTAAGTGAGATAATGACAATTATGATTCATTTCCATCAATCAGGCTATAGAACCTTCAAAGGATATTATCTCAAGCACGTCAAACAACATCTCTCTAGTGAATTTCCGAAATTGGTGAGCTACAATCGTTTTGTTCGCCTAATGGCTCGCTCTTTTGTACCCTTGGTCTTCTACTTGATGAGCAAAAAAGGAGAGTGTACAGGAATTTCTTTCGTCGATTCAACGCCAATTAGAGTGTGTAAAAACAAGCGAATAAAAGCACATAAGGTCTTTTCGGGCATTGCCGCTCGCGGAAAAGGGTCTATGGGCTGGTTCTATGGTTTCAAATTGCACTTAGTTGTTAGCGAACACGGTGAAATTCTTTCATTCCAGCTTACACCGGGGAATGTTGATGATAGAAAACCGCTTGATTTTCTCTTCGAAGGTCTCTTTGGCAAGGTTTTTGCAGATAAAGGATATATCTCCAAAGATTTATTTGCAGAGTTTTTTGAAAAAGAGATTCAATTGATTACAGGTCTGAAAAAGAATATGAAAAACCGTTTGATACCTTTGATGGACAAGATTTTGCTCCGCAAGCGTTCAATTATTGAAACAATCAATGACCAGTTGAAAAATATTTCGCAGATTGAACACTCCAGACACCGTAGTTTTACCAATTTCCTCGTCAATCTCATCTCTGGGCTCATTGCTTATGCTTTACAACCCAAGAAACCTTCCTTGCGTTTGCACAATTTGCTCTCTGATAAGGTGCACTAAGCGAAACTCAGGTTA
>JAOZOM010000171.1 GCA_029933275.1 Anaerolineales bacterium
ATGCCACAGCCCTTTATCATCATCCAATATGGTATTGAATTGCTCTGCGCCAACCAGTCCTTTGCCTTCGTCTGAGTGAATACGCCTGGCGTTCCCTTCATTTTGCTTTTTTCAACGGTTTTGTCGATTGAGCTATGTTCACGGTGATAGTATGGAGATAGTGATAATTCCAACCCCGTGTTTCAAGGGTTCGAAAAGGGGAAAAACTAAAAACCTGCGTTTACCCACTTCATCCGTGGTTCGCTTTTGCTTTTGGTACCCTTTTGACCAAAGATATACGGTAGAGAAATTTCTGATAGAGGCTATTGGATGAAT
Source organism: Anaerolineales bacterium (assembly GCA_029933275.1). Taxonomy (GTDB): domain Bacteria; phylum Chloroflexota; class Anaerolineae; order Anaerolineales; family Villigracilaceae; genus Desulfolinea. The sequence goes on from JAOZOM010000171.1 coordinate 316, forward strand.
TTGAATGGGGTTTCGTGCCAACGCATGTACGGAGGGAAATACTTCTCAGGTCGATGGGGAACGCAAAAATTCAAACAAAACCCGATTAAATTCATTGGGGCGTTCTACTGGCGTAGCATGCCGAGAATCTTCGATGACGACCAAACGCGCATCCGAAATTTTATCAGCATACACCTGCTTTGATTCTACAGTCGAATAGTCCTCATCCGCCGCGATGACAAGAACGGGGGCGGTAATCTCATCCAAACGATCCGCCACAGACCATTTGATGCCCGCCTTAAAAGATGCCATATAAGAAGGTTTATGGTTTTTCGCCCAACTTTCTATAAAACCATCCAAGAGTTCTTTTTGTTCAGGCTTTATAAACAAATTTGCCCCGACAGTTTCGCCGATTTTTCGCATACTAAAAAAGTTGAAAAGAACAATCCGCTGAAAAACTTTTGACCAATCTTGCAAATTCTTTGGACGCATATCTGCCCAAGAATTGACGATTGTGAGCGTTTCGACCATTTCGGGATAATCCACCGCAAATTGAAACGCGATCCAGCCGCCCATTGAAAGTCCAACAAAGTGGGCTTTTTTTATTTCCAAAGCTTTGAGCAATGCGGCTAAATCAGCAGAAAACGTTTCTACGCTATAAGGCGGCGCGGGCTTTTCACTCTGTCCATGTCCGCGTACATCGTAGGTCAGCACCTGAAAATGCTCAGCAAAAAAATCCCGCTGAAAATACCAATCTTGGCTACTGGAGCCAAGTCCGTGAATAAAAACAATCGTTTCGCCCTCGCCTGAAAGTTCATAATAAGTGCGTAAGGTTTCGGTTTGGATCGTTGGCATAAAATCTCCTTTATCTCTCGCCTTGCCATTCGGCAATCAACCGCTCAAAAAAATCGTCAAGATAATGCAAGCGTTCATCCGCAATAGCGCGGGCAGAGGGGGTGTGCATCCGTGCAGGCAACTTTCGCAATTTGAATAAATATTCGTGATACGCGCTGTGATTTTCGCCCTCTATCTCCTTTCCCGTTTCCCAAAATACCTCCGATGGTTTCTCGTAAAAAGGCGATTTCACCAACGCAGCATAAGCCACCACACGCGCCACGCCAATCGCACCGAGCGCATCTAATTTGTCGGCATCGAAGATGATTTGCGCCTCGAGCGTCTTTGGTTTTTCAGCGGGATTGCGGAAACGGTGCGCCAAAATGCAATGCTGGACGGCGGAAATGCGCGCCGAATCCCAGCCTTTGGCAGATAGCACCTCCGCGGCGAACTTGGCAGAGGCTTGGTGATGCCCCATCCGACCTTCTACCGATTCCGGATCACTGCCGCGCGAATCGTGTAAAAGAGCCGCGGTGCGGACAATTTCCAAATCCGCCCCTTCGACTTTGGCGAGGCGTTCCGCCATTCGGTAAACGCGCAAGATATGGTCAAAATTATGGACGGCATCAGTGCCTTGATACCAAGTTCGGGCTTCTTCAATCGTTAACATAAGCATTGTCTTTTTAAGGGGTGAGTTTTTTGAAAAAAACGTAGTTGTTCAAAATCATAGTGGTAAAAATAAAAGAAAAAAGTTTTTTCTTCGTGAATCTTCGTGTGACTTCGTGGATTCTTAAATGCACCAACAACATTTTGAGCAATTACAAAAAAACCTATTATATCAGTAGCAAAAACACAGTATAACTGAAGAGAAGACAGCAATTCCCAATATGGCACTTCCGCCAAAAAAGAATCCCCCTCCCCTCCATGCCCTACCTATGAGATAATCTTCCAGACAATTCCCAACTCCCAATTTTCCTCTCCCATGAAACCAACCCACCAAGATTTTCTCAGCGGCGCACGCGACAGCCTCCCGATTTTACTCGGCGTGGTACCCTTTGCGCTGATATGTAGCGTATCCGCCATCGGCGTAGGATTATCCTCCACCGAGGCGGTCGGCATGTCATTTATCGTTTTTGCGGGGGCATCACAACTCGCCGTTTTGCAACTGATGGGCGAAAGTGCGGTCTGGGTTGTGATGCTGCTCACGGCTTGGGTCATCAATCTGCGTTTCACCATGTATAGCGCAACCATCGCCCCCTATTTGCAAGATGAGCCGCCGCATCGCAAAATCCCCTTTACCTATATCCTCTCCGACCAAGCCTTTGGCGTAACGATGAGCAAATTTGCCAACGAAATGCCCGCCAACCCCGCTTGGTATTATTACGGCTCGGCATCCGCTGTTTGGCTAACTTGGATTATTAGCGCAATTATCGGCGCGTTGCTGGGCACCCTCGTCCCCGCAAGCTGGGGGCTAGAGTTTGCCTTCCCGCTCTCTTTTATGGCACTCATGTTCGCCGCGATTAAAGACCGTCCCACCCTTATCGCCGCGCTGGTTGGTGGATTTTCTGCCATCGCCACAAAAGGATTGCCCTATAATCTCGGGCTAATTCTCGCCGCCACGCTGGGAATCGCCGCGGGTGTCCTCGCCGAAAAGAAGATGGGAGCGCAAAAATGAGCGAATTTCCCGTCTGGATACTTTTTCTCGCCCTCGCACTGGGGACATTCGCGCTGCGCTACTCCTTCATTTACTTCTTCGGCAAAGTGGATATGCCCGACTGGCTGCGAAACGCTCTTAAATTTGTGCCTGCTTCCGTTTTAGCGGCATTAGTTGCCCCCGCACTGACTTACCCCAACGGCGTCCTCGACATCTCCCTGAACAATATCCACCTATTGGCAGGTATCGGCGGTGCGATTGTCGCATGGCGCACCAAAAACGTCCTCTGGACAATCATCGTTGGGATGCTACTCTTCTGGCTTTTACAAGCGTTGTAGAAGATAGATTCGAATACTTAAGAAAAAAAAGCGACTCTCACCGAGTCGCTTTTTTTATACCATTTTCACTGATAACACTCACGGCACCAAAGTCGGGATTGCCCCATAAGTCGGCGCACAGATAATATCGTAATACGCTAGTTCCACCGCTTTATTCTGCTCCGCGTACGCGGCAGCTTCTTTGCCGATGATGCGAACTTCGTCTATATGCCCGCCCGCAACAATATCCATATAACGCGGCAAAGTCATCAGGGGATCGTTCATCGTCCCATCGGCGATAAAAGCGGGTCTCATTTCATCTTTAGCATCCGCTAAAGGCACCCAGTTGAACATCACCGGACCACGCGGATTGGTTGTAAAGCCCAATCTATAACCTAATTCTCGCGCAATGGCAATCGGGCGTAAGCCAAATCCACCACCGGGCCAAATGATTGCAATTGGCGTATTGCCATAATGCTCCTGGATGCCCGCAATCGAACCTTGTAACTCGCTTAGAATATATTCATCGCTCGAGTTATCGCTCATCGGGATATTATGAATCACCCCGTGTGCCTGATAATCTACCAAACCTTCGGCTGCGAGCGCGGCATTTTCATCCCAAATCAATTGAATCGTGTCGGGATGACTAATAAAACCATTCGTCACCGTCCAGCCATATTTTTCGTAAAAGGGACGGAAATTATTATTAAAATATTGTGCATAATGGCGATCATCTGAAATCAACAGCACCGAACGCGGTGGAATTTTCGCATTACTTTCCATAAATCCAGCTAATTGCTCAGTATTGATTGCCTGAAATCCTTGCTCATGCAGTTCCTCTAACAATTTCCGCAAATCGCTCGCGCTGATTTGATATAACTTATCCACGACCCCGCTCGTGATGCCGTGAATCATCACCACCATCACCACCGTGCCGGGCGTGCTGTTATTCGGGTTCCACCTCGCATTGAGATATTCGCAGGTGTCTGCGATATAAGTATGCGGCGCATCAAGCGG
>JAOZOM010000172.1 GCA_029933275.1 Anaerolineales bacterium
AATATATAAAAAGAACCCACGGAATCTTTCTACCGAGGGTTTCTTACAGACTTTCTCGTGTCTTCGCAAAAAACTGCCTTTTGGCAGTAAAAGTTATATCCATACTAACGAAGCGCAGTATAGCAGGGAGGGGGGGATTTGTCAAAGTTGGTGAGGTGTCATTGTAGTAAGAACTTACGAGGGGAATATCCCTTGTTTTTTTGGATGAGAAACAGTTCCGCGCGTGTTTTAGGCTTGCTGCCGTTCAAAAAATATATGCCTGCTTTTAGCTCCTCCCCCAAATCTCATGCACTTGGTATTTGGGGGAGGCTGGGTGGGGGCTAAGGAAAAACCCTCTCCAACCACACCATCGGATTAACCTGCACTCCATTGACCCACACCTCCCAATGTAGATGAGCACCTGTCACACGCCCCGTTGCTCCGACGAGCCCAATCACTTGTCCGGCTTTAACAGTATCGCCGACTGAAACGTAGCTCTCGGATTGATGCCAATAGCCTGTAAAAACGCCCTGCCCATGATCGATGATGGTCGCATTGCCGCGCACAATGGTTTTTTTTGCGAAAACAACCACGCCATCTGCCGAGGTGTTAACTTCGAGGCCCGTTCCGCCGCAGAAGTCTAATCCGCTGTGGAAACCATCGTAATCATATTGGCTATTTCCATCATTGGCTCGGTAAGCGCGTCGGTTTCCATAGCGCGAGGTGAAGCAATCTTCATAAACGGAGGGATTTACGAAAACACCCTCCCATAATTTCTCCGGCGTGATTTGCGAGATGACCGCGAGAAGTTCAGCGTTTTCTTTATCAGTAATCGTGGGGTCAAGATATTCGGAGGGGACGCTAATTGTCTCATTGGGATATCCAGCATTGACGATTAAAACCATTTGTTGATAAGATTCCACATGCCCATCGGGATAAGTTGCAATCAGTTTAAGTGGATACGCGCCCGGCTCTGTCATCGCATGAACGCCTTGCAGGGCTACAAAATTATTTTCGTCCTCGGGAAAAAATTGAAGGGCATATTCTTTATCTGAAAAGAGTGAGCCACTTAATTTCACGTTTTCATTGGTAGAAACGCGGATAACTGCTGTGCTACCTTGTGTAAGAGGGAGGTTTTCAACACTTGCAGAACGAAACGCGGCGGGAAGTCCATTCGCGTTGGCTTTTGCCTCTTCATCAGCGGGTGCGTATAAAGTCTCCCCCGGCAGAGCAAGAGAGGTGCTACTTAATTTATTAATTTCTGCTAAAGTCCAAAGATTGCTGTTTTGGAGAACCGCCTCTTCGAGGAGTGTTTCTCCTTTTTTCAGCGAAATGCGTCCGGCGAGAGGCGGAGTTTCTGCATCTACGGGGACAATTAAGCTAACTCCCGCGTAAAGTTCGGTCGGGCTGACTAATCTATTTAATCTTTGGAGAATCTTTTGCGATGCCTGTGTCCTGCGTTGCAAAGAACGTAAATTATCGCCGTAGGGGACAGTTTCTGTGCGTAAGATTCCGCTCACACCCTCTAAGCCTGGAATGATAATCTCCTGCCCAACGAAGAGATTATTATCTTCGAGTTCATTCACGGCAATTAGCTCATCTAAATCTACGTTGAAGCGCGAGGCGATATCCCAAAGTGTATCACCAGCTTGGATGATATATATAGGACCTTCACTGCTTTGTGCCGAGACAGTTTGCGCGCTAAAAAGGAGAGAAAATGCGAGAAGAATCGCAAAGAAACGTTTATACATCAATAAATTCGACCTTATTTCCGATTTCAAATTCCCCTAATCTGTCGGGATGAATTTCTAAAATATATTGGGCATCTTCTTTTGCCATATAAGCGGGTTTCCAACTTTCAGCCAAAACTTTATCGACAACCTGCATGGATGAATTGATCCAGATTACAGCAAGGTCAAAGCTCACGCCGAGCATGTGGATTGAGGTGTCTACTCGAGAATCCCGTTTATAGACCAGTAGCAAGCCTTCGGTTGGCGCGAGAGGCGGACGAAAGGTGAGCCCGCGCAAACGGCAGGTAAATGAATCGCAGTATTTTATCTGCAAAGCTGTTTGAGAGGGATTATCCAAATTATGGACATGAATGATTCGGGACATAGGCATAAAAAAACAGGGCGACTGAAGCCGTCCTGTTTAAGTGATTTGGGTGGATTAGGAGACTTCGATGCCCAAAACTCTTTGGACACTTTTCAAAAGGGCGTTCGGACTAAAAGGTTTGGAGATATAATCGTCCACTTTGGCGATATGGAGACCAAGCACTTTGTCGATATTTTGTGCTTTTGCAGTGACAACAATCACCGGAATATCTTTGGTTTTTTCATTCGCTTTTATTTGCTGGTATACTTCCCAACCGTCTATATCCGGCATCATTAAGTCGAGTAAAATCAGATCTGGCGGGCTTTTCTTTACCATTTCTAGCCCTTCTCTGCCGCCATCTGCGCCCTGCACATCAAAGCCGTGCCGATTGAGAATCAGGCGAATCAGGTCAATCATTTCCGGTTCGTCTTCGATACAAAGAATATTTTTTATTTCATCGTTTTTCATAAGAATTAGTCCCATAAATACAGGCTAAGTTTACCATAGAAGAGAGTGTAAAAAATGAAAATAATTACTTGGAATGTGAATGGATTAAGAGCCGCATTGAGGAAAGATGTCTTACCGTGGATTGTAGAGCAATCGCCCGATGTGATGTGTTTGCAAGAGACGCGTGTTTTGCCGGAGCAGTTGGAAGAAGGGCAATTGGATTTGGCGGATTACGAGGTGATCTGGAATCCGGCGGAGAAAAAAGGCTATAGCGGCACTTCAACATGGACGAAGGAACCGCCGCGTGAAGTCCGCTTGGGATTTGACCTTCCGCGTTTTGATGTAGAAGGGCGCGTGATTCGTACCCGCCATCCGGACTTTTATCTCTACAATATCTATTTCCCGAATGGACAGCGTGGACACGAGCGAGTCGGTTATAAATTAGACTTTTACGAAACGCTGCTCGAAACCTGCGATGCTCTCCACGCGGCGGGTGAATCGGTCATCATCACAGGCGATTTCAACACCGCACATCAAGAAATTGATTTGAAGAATCACAAAACCAATCATAAAACATCGGGTTTTTTGCCCGAAGAACGCGCCATGATCGATAAATTTATGGCACATGGTTTTGTAGACCCTTTCCGTCATCTTTATCCTGATAAAGAGCAGTATTCGTGGTGGTCATTCCGCGGAGCGGCGCGCTCCCGAAATGTAGGCTGGCGGATAGACTATTATCTCATTTCCGAAAATCTACTCCCCAAAGTGCAGGATGTCATTATCCATGACGATGTGCTGGGTTCAGATCATTGCCCGACCGAATTATTAATCAGGTAATTTTTTCTGCGATGGAAGCATCTTTTCTTAGAAAACTATATGAATTTTCAACCAAGGTATTTTTAACGGTAGAGATTGGTATAATTCCCCTCGTATAGGAGGATTCTGTGGAATCAAAACGAAGTCAATCATATCTTGTTTATGTTCTTTTTTTCATTGCGATAGTTGCAATGGTCTATATGAATATCCAACAGGACGAAACAGTAAATGAGCCGCTCACCATTAGTGAAGTTGCTCACGATGTACAAGATGGAAAAGTCAACCGGATTCGTGTTGAAAAAGACGATAAAGTAGTCGCCATTTATGGCACCGGTGATGACGCGATAGAGCGTGTTTCTCATAAAGAGCCGACCACAACTTTGGTTGAGCAATTGCTTAATTTGGGTGTTTCTCCCGAAGTGCTTGCTTCGGGAAAAATCAAAGTTGAAGCACGCCCCCTCGGCACTTGGGAATTAATTCTCTCTAATTTATTCATCATTTTGCCTTTTATCTTCATGGCAGGATTACTTTTCTTTATCTTCCGTCAAGCGCAAGGGAGCAATAATCAGGCGATGTCGTTTGGTAAATCTCGGGCGCGTATGTTTACGGGTGAGAATCCCACCGTCACTTTTGAAGATGTGGCAGGTGCTGACGAAGCAAAAGAAGAATTGGGCGAGATTGTCGAATTCCTGCAAGAGCCGGATAAATTTATCCAGCTAGGAGCAAGAATCCCCAAGGGCGTTCTGCTGGTCGGTGCGCCGGGAACAGGCAAAA
>JAOZOM010000173.1 GCA_029933275.1 Anaerolineales bacterium
TTCGCTTCTTCGCGGTGAAAAGCAAAGTTTTACTGAGTTTTCAGCAAAGGAAGGAATGTATTGCGTAAGTTAAATTCGCGTTATCCGTATTCTATCTTTTAAAGATTTCCAAATAAAAAAAGCTGCTCGAAAAATATCGAACAGCTTTTTCCTTTCAAAAGAGAGAAGGCTTAGTCTTCTTCCTCTCCCTCAACATCTTCAAAACCGTCATCTTCGTCATAATCATCATCTTCCAAATAGAAATCCATCGCCAAGTAAAGGAGTTGCGAAAGTCCTTGCAAAGCAAGGAAGATGAAAATGCCGCCCTTAATCGGTTCGGCGAAAAGCAAATTCCCTAAGATCGAAATGCGCTGAAACGCCTCAGGATAAGCCATCGTAAATTGGTCCCACTGGGTGGATAAACTGTTAATCACATTCGCTAACTCTAAAACGGTGAAAGCTAACGCCGCCCACGAAACAATATTTGACCACATCGCTATACGGAAAACCGCATCCTCGTTATGGAAAGTAGCACTATCTTTTTTAGACATATTTTCTCCTTAATTTAAATAATTGAACGCTTATTTTATCAGAGAAATCCGTTTATAGATATTTCTTCTTGCCCAACCGGACTCCTTTGCTAAACGCTTTGCTAATGCGGATGGAGATTCGCCTTCGGCGATTCCTGCTTCGATCGCGATATTTAAGTTTGCCTCTGTCCATTTGACATTTTTTTGATGAAAAGCATCTACCACTAAAACAAACTCCCCGCGCGGACCGCGCCCCTCAAAAAACACACGCGCGGCAGATACATTGCCCCGAAAAAAATCTTCGTACATTTTCGTCATTTCTCGTGCGATGGCTAATTCTCTATTACCCAAAACTTCTTCTATATCCACCAAAGATTTTAAAAGGCGATGCGGAGTCTCAAAAAAAATCAGCGTATAGGGGAGATTCTTTACCTCAGCTAATTTATCTCGTCTCTCTTTCTTTTTTCTCGGCAAATAGCCAAGATAGAGGAAAGAATCCGTTGCCAAACCCGAAGCGACCAACGCCGCAATCGGCGCAGACGCACCGGGGATGGGGCTAATTTTATGCCCCGCATCAATCGCGGCGCGTACCAACTCATAGCCGGGATCGTTAATCCCCGGAGTCCCTGCATCGGAGACGAGGGCGACATCTCCCTCCGCTAAAGCGGCGAGGATACGATTTTCTTTATTTGCTTTGTTATGGTCGAAATAGCTGGTTTGGGGTGTGGAAATCTTGAAGTGGGCAAGCAACTTCCCTGTCACGCGCGTATCTTCCGCCGCAATGAGATGGGCTTCGCGTAAAATCCGCTCGGCGCGCGGTGAAAGATCTTCGAGGTTGCCAATCGGGGTGGCTACAAGGTAGAGAATGCCCATGCGGGAGATTGTATCACTATAATATAACGTGGTTAGGGCTTTTTTATGCAAAACTCTTATGAAAGCAATAATTTTAGCGAGTACAATAGGCTTCGTGTAAAAAATAAAAATGATGAAGGAAAAACCATGCCCCAACAACAAATCGCATGTCCCCAATGTCGACAACCGATTGTCGCAAATATCGAATTAGTTTTTGATGTATCTTCTGACCCCAGCGCAAAACAGCGTTTATTAAGCGGCGGGGCGAATGTAGCCCATTGCCAAACTTGCGGATATGCGGGACAAGTCCCGACTCCGATTATTTATCACGACAATGAAAAAGAATTGCTCTTGACTTTTTTCCCGCCGGAGTTGGCGATTCCCGTCAACGAGCAGGAGCGGATAGCGGGTCCGCAAATCAAAAAGTTGACAGATAATTTGCCTCCCGAAAAGCGGAAAGGCTATCTTCTTAATCCGCAGACCTTTTTTACTTTCGAGAGCATGATTGAGCGCATCTTAGGCGCAGATGGGGTTACGCCGGAAATGATTAAGGCGCAAAAAGACCGCGTGGGACTCGTTGAAAAACTCATCACAGCGAAAGATGATGAAGCACGCAAAGCCTTAATTCAGGAAGACCAGAGTCTTTTTGACGAGCAATTCTTCGGACTCTTCGGTCAATTAGCGCAAGCCGCCGCGGCAAGCGGACAGGTTGAAACTGCCGAGCAGATGAAATCCCTAGAGCAACTTTTGCTCGATGAAACGGAATATGGGCGAAATATCCAATCTTCGATGAAGGAGATGGAAGCGGCATCTCAATCTCTAAAAGCATTAGGCGAAGGCTTAACGCGTGAAAAACTGCTCGATTTGATTCTCGATGCTCCTAATGAAATGCGCGAACAAGCTTTGGTCAGCATGGCGCGTCAGGGACTAGATTATGAATTTTTCCAAATCTTAACGAACCGAGCCGAGGCAGAATCGGATGCTGAAAAACGGAAGCAACTGGAGGATACGCGCGAGCGCATCCTGAATTACGTCAACGAGATTGATCGGCAGATGGAGGCACGTCTCCAACAGGCGCAAGGATTCCTCCTATCCCTTCTAGAGCAGGAAAATATTGCCGCGGCGACGCAGGCAAATTTGCAGAATTTTGATCAAGGTGTTGTACAGGCATTGGAGGCGATGCTCCACAAGGCGACCGAAGAAAAAGATGAGGTGTTGTTAGCGAAATTGCAGCAGGTTGTGGCGGTTTTGCAGCAGGCGAGCGGTCCGTTGCCCGAATATGAATTGCTTGAAAAACTGATTGCGGCGGAGGGTGAAGAGGCTTTGGCGCAGGTCATCGAGGAAAACGCGGAGAAAATCAATGATGAGTTGCTGAAAACGCTGGGCGGCATCGTGGCGCAATCTCAGGGGCATGAGAATGAACTTTCGGCGCAAGATAAAGAGATGTTCGAGCGGATGGAAGTTGTGTATAGCGCGGTTTTGAAGTTTTCGATGAAGAAAAATATGGAGGGATAGGGGCTGAACTGGAATCAGAAAGCCCTGCGGGATGTTTTCCTCGCAGGGCTTTTTTTATTGGAATTGAGGGGAACGCGCGTGTTTTTGGCTTGTTTCCGTTAAGTTAGCCTATTCTTGAAAAATTACTCAATCGGGTTATCCAAGCGAATCCCATGTCCGCGCACGGTGACGATATATTGATGACCGGGGTCGTAGCCTGCCAACTTGTCCCGTAAACGGCGGATGAGCGCATCGAGAGCTTGGTCGGATACGCCAAGGGCTTCATCCTCACCCCAAACAGCGGCAACCAAGTTCGGGCGAGGGACGACATCTCCCTGCTCCTCGTAGAGTCTCCACAATAAGCGGAATTGTTGCGCTGAGAGTGGCGGCGTGACTTGTTGCTGATCCACCAAAACACGCCGAGAGCGTAAATCAATCATCAGGCGACCCAAACGAATGTTGTTTTCGGTGAGAGGCATGGTTGCATCGGAGACGAGGAACATGAAGGTTTGTGTAACTGCAATTTGGACAAGATCGCCATCTTGCAAAAGGAGGGCTGCATTGAGGGCATCACCGTTGCAGAAAGTCCCGTTTTTACTCCCCATATCTTCAAGCAAGACTCCATCGGAGGTCGGCGTGAGCCGCGCATGATAGCGGGAGACTTTGCGGTCGGGGATGGTTAAATCGCAAGTTGCATCACGCCCTAAAACGAGGGTGTGATCTAAAGTCCAACGCTCACCTTTGAGAGGACCTTCTTGTGCTATCAGGATTGGATAATCGTCAAAATTCATAAGGATAAAAGAATCCACGAAGGGACACGAAAAAGCATGAAGCTTTTTGACGCTTTGCGTCAAAAAAGAAAAATCTGTGAAGTCTACGGATTAAAAAATAGCGAAAAACTCTCTTCTCGCTATTTATCTTAAAGACCCTTATAATATAGCAGAAAAAGAAAATTTGTGTGAGATTTCACGCCGAAATTCATCACTTACACACCACCTTATCCACCAGATTGGAGTTTTGCATGGCTCTCCCTCTCAATAAAGGAGAGGTTCTGCGCGGTCGTTATACAATCCACGAACGTATTGGGCAAGGAGGCGCGGGTAGCGTTTATCTCGCTGAAGACCTGCGTCTCGAAGGTCGCCTCTGCGCCGTGAAGGAAGTTGAACACGATCGCACACTCCCCGCCAAGATATTTGAAGAAGCCCGCGAGCAATTTATGCGCGAGGCAACTGTTTTGGCGCGTCTGGATCA
>JAOZOM010000174.1 GCA_029933275.1 Anaerolineales bacterium
CCAGCACCATCTCCGTCACAAGGGGAATCGCCGCGGCAACAGCCGGTGTTGGCTCATCGCTGAAATCCATCACGTTTTCGACTTCTATGGCGATGATGTTGAAGGTTGAGGGCATGTGTAAGCCCATCCGCTCGCCTGCGTCTAGGGCAGTGACTAGTGATGTGTCGTGAGCAGATGCGCTATGCTCGGTTGGGGTAATTTGGCGGAGATCGTCCAGTGTTAATTCGTGGACATGACCATAATCGTGCCTTTTGGTCATGATTGCGTCAATCAAGATGACGCGATCATAGCCAACCAGCAATTCCATCAGGCGCAGACCGCCAACGCTGGCTTCGGTAACGGTGACGTTTTCGGGGATATTTGGGCTGAGTGCTTCTTCCACAGCATAGGCGACTTTAACGCCCACACCGTCATCTGTGAGAATGGGATTGCCGAGTCCTACTACGATAGTTTTCATAATATGGGAGCGTGATTATCCGATATGCTGGCTCAAATTCTCAATCACCTCGCCATTTGCATCCAAAATGGTCACTTCGAGCGGCATTTGACCGGGCAGGGAATGGGTGGCACAAGACATGCAAGGATCGTAGAGACGAAACGCCATCTCGATGGTGTTGAGCAACCCTTCGGTGATGATCGTCCCTTTTGTGATTAGCGATTGAGCGGCTTTTTTGACTGACATCGCGATCGGGGCGTAGTTATTGGTTGTGCCAACGACCAAGTTGACCATTGTCAGGATGCCATTTTCATCGGTTTTGTAATGATGCGTCAGCGTGCCACGCGGGGCTTCAACGGAACCAATTCCCTCGCTGGGGGTCGTTTTAACGGCAATACGCATATTTGGCTCGGTAATTTCAGGGTCAGTAGCAAGTTCCAGCATACGCTCGGCAGCGTAGAGGAGTTCTATCAACCGCGCCCAATGTGTGGCAAGGCGATGATGAACGGGCTGATACAATCCGTCCACTTTTTTACTTCCCAAAGTTTCATAAAAACGCTCGTAATGGGCTTGTGCCTTCGGGGTTGCCATGCCATCCGCCACGTTGAGACGAGAAAGGGGCGTGGCACAGTAGATGCCGCTATCAACGCCGTCTTCAAAGCCTTTCCAGCCGACCGCTTTCAGATAGGGGAATTTCAAATAAGTCCATGGCTCGACGCGCTCGGCGATATGCTCGGCGTAATCTTTGGGATGATAGCGGAGCAACTCCTTGCCTTCGGGGTCAACCACGCGAATCATGCCCTCGTAAAAATTGGGATGGTTATTCTCGTCCACCGTCCCCATATAATAGGTTTTATGGGTAAACGCATCGGATAGGATTAGGTCAACATATTCGGGATTGGCGAGGACGACATCATCGAAGAGTTTTAGACTGAATTCGGCAAACGCGACGTTCTCACGAGCCGCTTGCTCGATTTCTATGCGCATCTCTTCGGTGACAGACACGCTCCAGCCCCCCGGCATCCCGGCTACGGGGTGGATTCCCCGCCCTCCCAGCATTTTGATTACCTTGTGGTTTCGTCTGCGACAGTTGATGACTTCCATGCCAATATCCACGCCCACTTTGTGGATTACGCCCAAGATATTCCGCTCGGCTGGGTCAGAATTGGGTCCCAAAACAAAATCGGGTCCGCCTAAAGCATAAAAGTGGACAGTATGATCGGTGCAGTAGAAGGCTTGGTAAAACAATTCGCGCACTTTCTTGACAGCGGAGGAAGGTTCTATGCCGAAGAGCGCGTCGAGAGCTTTTGTGGCAGCCATGTGGTGCGCTTCGGGGCAGACGCCGCAAATGCGGTTGGTGATGCGTGGCATCTCTTCGGCGGGTCTGCCCACACAGAATTGCTCAAAACCGCGTAGTTCGGGGATTTGGAGATAGGCGTTTTCGACTTCACCTTCCTCATCCAAAAATATCTCAATCTTGCCATGCCCTTCGAGACGGGTAATCGGGTCTATGGTGATTCTTTTTTTCATGCGATTTCTCCTTGCCCCCCTCTTTAATCTCCCCCCTCAGGGGGGAGAAATGTCCCTTCCCCCTGAGGGGGAAGGTTAGGATGGGGGCTTTTTTAGTTAGAACCATTAACTTTCGCTCTTTTGAGCAGTGAATTTGCCATGCTAAAGCGATAAAAAGTGCCTGCTGGGTCGGCGATGGTATCGACAACGGCTTGGATTTCCTCTTCGAGTTGGGATTCTTCCATGCTCTCATGCCCTGCCCCGATGACAGAAGCGATCGCGGAGAGCATCTTTGCGCCCTGATCTTCGACTCCCGGCATGGGACCGTAACAGCCTCGGCATCCCATCCCAACTGTCGGGCAAAGTGCGCCGCATCCGCCGCGAGTGGCAGGTCCCATACAAACGATGCCCTGTTCGAGCAAACATACGCCCGCTTCGGGGATAATCTCATAGGGACGATAAAAACGGGAGATCACTTTCTCGCTCTTTTTCAGGTCACATTCTTCGCAAACGGCAACATCGCTCACGCCGACAATCGAGCCTTTCGGCGGGAGGGGAGTCCCCTCAAGCAACGCGCTAACGATAATCTGCAAAACCGCCCAAATTTGCTCCGGTTCCGGTGGACAGCCGGGGAGGTAATAATCTACATCTACAACTTGGTCGAGCGATTTGACGGTGTGATAAAACGCTGGAATAGTCAACTCCCCCTCTGCTACCTGCACCGATGTTAATGGGATGATACCCTCGGGGTTATCCAACGTGGGATTATTCCGGTAGACGGTGTTGTAAATTGCCTCTTTGGAGGTTAAATTGGCGAGCGCAGGGATGCAACCCTCATAGGCACAAGAGCCAAATGCGACCATAAACTGCGATTTCTGCCGCAGGAGATGCGCCATTTCTTCATTTTCTTCATTGCGGATTGCGCCGTTCCATAGGCAGAGGGTGATATGTTCATCGGGATAGGCTTCTACATCTTTTTTCTTAAAATCGGCGATGCAGGGGAAAAAGGCGATATCGAAAACCTCGTCTACAGCCAAAATTTTCTCGTGGATATTGAGAACGGAGATTTCGCATCCCCCGCAGGAGGATGACCAATACATTGCGAGTTTCGGTTTTTCAGCCATGATTATGTCTCCTCGAGGACAGGCAGGGTTTCGGCAAATTCATATTCATTACAGCATTGGACGACTTCTTCATCCCAATTTAGCGGACCTAAAGCACGCAGGCTTTCTGTCATTTGGTCAACCTTCTCGGCGAGCAAAATTCCTTCCGATGCCGAAGCCCAAACCAGTTGGACGCGCTCCTCTTCAACGCCCAATTGCGTGAGCATCTTTTTTAGCAGATAAAAGCGGCGCATCGCTTTGATATTCCCGTTCACATAATGACATTCGCCGGGATGGCATCCCGCAATCATCACCCCGTCTGCGCCCTCGCGTAACGCCTTCAAAACGAATTGCGGGTCTACTCGTCCGCTGCACATCACGCGGATTGGGCGCATATTTGGCGCATATTTTATGCGCGCTGTGCCAGCCAAATCTGCCGCGCGGTAGGAGCACCAGTTACATAGAAAGCCAACGATGACAGGTTCAAATTTTTCGCTCATAATTTTCTCCATTTCTCTATGACTTTACTGCAAAAAAACTTTCACCACAAAGTACACAAAGAAACACAAAGTTTTTAAGTTTTTCTTCGTGAGCTTCGTGCTCTTCGTGGTAAGGTAGTTTTTGCAGTAGGCTCATCTATGCGGCTACCTTTTCGTGCATATCCCACAAAACACCTTCAATCTGTGAGAATAATTGGTCATTGGTGAAATGTGCGCCGGTGATAATGCCACTTGGGCAAGCCGCGACACAAGTTCCACAACCCTGACAGAGCGCGGTAATCACCTCAGAGACCTCACGGTCTTCGTGGAAGATAATCGCGTTATAGGGGCACATATTATTGCAGATTTTGCACCCAGAGCAGGCATCTTGATCGATGCTGGCTCGGACTGGTTCCATCATCACCGTGCCGCGACTAATTAATCCAGCCACGCGGGCTGCTGCTGCTGCGCCTTGCACGACACTTTCCGGAACATCTTTCGGACCCTGACACGCGCCCGCAATGAAAATGCCTTCTGTCATCGTGGCGACTGGATCGAGCTTGGGATGCCG
>JAOZOM010000019.1 GCA_029933275.1 Anaerolineales bacterium
ATGATATTCATAATTGGGGGATTTTAAGATAGACTTGTGGGGAGATTTTTTTCAAGTTTATCACGAAAGGGTTTCCCGTATCTTCTCGAATTTTCGGGGTAAGTTTTCCTTTTTCCCCCGCATTCTGAAATATTTCATCGACCTTCGTGGTAAACTCGCCGTTGAAAATAATAAAAAGGTGGCACATGTCACATGTCTATTAGAACTGCAACTGCACTCGCACATCCAAATATCGCATTTATCAAATACTGGGGGAACCGTGATCACGACCTGCGCATCCCCGTTAATGGTTCTTTTTCAATGAATTTAGCTGGGCTTTTCGCTGAGACTCAAGTTTTTTTCCGCGAAGAACTTCAGCAAGACCAATTAATTTTGAACCGCAACAAGATTCGTGGCGCGGGATTAACGCGCATCAGCCATATTTTGGATGAAGTTCGCAGAAAAGCGAATCTTCAACTCTATGCCGAAGTCTCTAGCAAAAACAATTTCCCCACCGGCGCGGGGATTGCCTCCTCCGCCGCGGCGTTTGCCGCTTTAGCTCTCGCCGCGTCCAAAGCCGCGGGGCTAGACCTCGATGAACGCGCCCTCTCCATTTTGGCGCGACACGGTTCAGGATCAGCGTGCCGCTCCATCCCCAGCGGATTTACAGAATGGACAGACGGCAAAACAGACGAAGATTCCTATTCTTTTTCCATTGCTCCGCCAGAGCATTGGGATTTAGTTGATTGTGTCGCCATCATCAGTAGCGGGCATAAAGGAATCGGCTCCACACAGGGGCATCGTTTAGCGGAAACCAGTCCACTGCAAAAGGCGCGCATCTCGGACGCACCCCGCCGCATTGAGATTTGCCGCAAAGCCATTCTCGAAAGAGATTTTGAAACCTTCGCATCCATCGTAGAGAAAGATTCCGACTTGATGCACGCGGTAATGATGACTTCAAATCCCGCGCTATTTTATTGGAAGCCAGCCACACTTCACGTGATGGAATCCGTCCGTGCTTGGCGGGCGAAAGGTCTTCCAGTCTTCTATACGATTGATGCGGGACCGAATGTCCACGTCATCACTTTAAAAGAAAAAATGAACGAAGTGAAACGAAAACTAGAAAATCTAGAGGGCGTACAAAAAATTCTCACGGCTGGCGTTGGCGGTGCGGCGCGGATTCTTGAATAAAAAGAGGATATAATTGGGGAAATTTAACGATTTAGGAAAAATTTTATGAATACAAATCTCCTTACAGGGCTAATTTTCGTTGCCGTTTTTGGCAGCGTGATTTTGATTCACGAACTTGGTCATTTTGTTGTTGGCAAATTATTTAAAGTTGAAATTGAAGAATTCGGCATCGGAATTCCCCCGAAAATGCTCACTCTTTTTCAATGGAGAGAGACCGAATTCACCCTCAATTGGCTCCCCTTTGGCGGATTCAACCGCTTCAAAGGTGAAAATAACCCCGAAATAGAAGGTGGACTTGCCGCTGCGAATCCTTGGGTGCGCCTCGCTGTTCTTCTCGCGGGAGCAACGATGAATTTATTGCTCGGTGTGCTTGTTTACAGCATCATTATCGCCCAATTGGGGATTCCTGATTTCAACACCATCCAGGTTTTTGACGTAACACCGGGGTCGCCCGCGGCTCAAGCTGGCTTCCGTGTCGAAGACATTTTCCTAAAAATTAACGGCGAAACGATAAAAAGCGAACCCCAGCTTCGGGGCATCATCCATGACAACCTCGACAAAGAGCTTCTCTTTACTCTCCAGCGCGGTGATGAGATTATCGAAACCGCCGCTATCCCCCTCAGTTCTCGGAGTGCCGAAGATGGCGCATTAGGATTTCTCCCTAGCTATGGCTATCAACCCTCTCCCTCTTTTTTAACATCGCTTTCTTACGGCGTGCAAACCACTTTTTATACTGCAAAAGATATTTTGCTCTTACCCGCCCAACTTTTACGCGGCTCCCTTAGCCCGGATGAAGCGCGTTTTCTCGGTTTCAGGGGAATTTATAATATCCTCCAACAAACCGTAAATGCAGATGTAGAGAGCCGCGCAGAACAACCAGCGGCAACCTCCTCGGCACCTACCCCCGTGCCTCCGCCAACTTACTACACCTTAAACCTGATTGCGAGTCTCACAATTACTTTAGGCGTTTTCAATTTACTCCCTTTCCCCGCTTTAGATGGTGGCAGGATTTTCTTTGTTCTACCCGAGATATTTCTTAAGAAACGCGTCCCTGCCAAATTTGAAAATATCGTCCACGGGGTCGGGATTATGCTCCTGCTCGGTTTTATGCTCTATGTTAACGTAATGGATTTTATTGATCCGGTTAATATCGTTTTACCCTAAGCGAACGTCTAAAAACAACTTCCCGAAAAACGCACCACAGAAATACGGAGAACACATCTGTGTCTGCACACAATGCAGGCAAAGTTTTTCTCTGTGAACACAAAGAATTTCTTCGTGTTCTTTGTGACTTTGTGGTGAAAACTTATTCTTAGATGATTACTAAGTATCGCATTATCAAGAACAGGAGATTCATCATGGAAAAGAATTATGATTTGATTATCATCGGGGCGGGACCGGGCGGGTATGTTGCCGCGATCCGTGCCGCACAGTTGGGACAGAAGACCGCAATTATTGATAAACGTTGGCTAGGCGGAGTCTGTTTGAATGTGGGCTGTATCCCCTCGAAGTCTTTGCTCAAAAATGCGGATGTGGCGCATACGCTCCGAAAACGCGGCAAAGAGTTGGGCTTTTCTTTTGATAATTTAAATCTCGATTATGGCGTGGCGGTGAAACGCTCGCGGCAGGTCTCGAATCGGCTGGTGAAGGGGGTAGGATTCTTGATGAAGAAAAACGGGGTTGATGTCTATATGGGTGCGGCAAAATTGGTTGCGAAGGATAAAGTTCAGGTCATCGCCGAAGATGGTAGCAAGCGTAGTTTAGATGCAAAGAATATCATTCTTGCAACTGGAGCAAGTGCAATCCTTCCCGCCGCGTGGCAGGTGAATGAGGAGAAGGTGCTTAGTTATTTGGAGGCAATT
The DNA here is from genome assembly GCA_029933275.1 of Anaerolineales bacterium. Lineage (GTDB taxonomy): Bacteria > Chloroflexota > Anaerolineae > Anaerolineales > Villigracilaceae > Desulfolinea. The sequence continues at coordinate 3,033 of JAOZOM010000019.1, forward strand.
ACACAAGATAAACTCCCGGAATCGGTGGTAATTATTGGTTCGGGCGCGATTGGAGTCGAATTTGCAACCGTGTGGAGTTCTTACGGCGTAGATGTGACCATCGTTGAGATGTTGCCACGAATTGTCCCGATGGAGGATGAGGAAGTTTCAGCGGAATTGGCAAAGGCGTTCAAGAAGCGCAAAATCAAGATGCTAGTCGGGCATAAAGTGGAGGGGATAGAGGATGTCGAAGGCGCGGGGGTGAAGGTAAGAGTCTCAGTTGGGGAAGAGGAAAAGATTCTCGAAGCCGCGCAGGTTTTGGTCGCGGTCGGCTTCCGTCCCAATTCCAAAAATATAGGTTTAGAAGAGGTCGGAATCCAAATTAATGAACGCGGTTTTGTTGAGATTGACGAAAAAATGGGGACGAATATCTCCGGCATTTGGGCGATTGGCGATTTGACCGGAAAGCTGATGCTGGCGCATGTTGGCTCGGCGATGGGGATTGTGGCAGCGGAGCAGATTGCGGGGTTGGAGACGCAGGTTTTGAATTATGAAATGATGCCACGCGCGACTTATTGCCAACCGCAAGTCGCTTCTTTTGGGATCACGGAGACGCAGGCGCGGGAACGTGGGTATGAGATTAAGGTGGTTAAATTCCCGTTTCAGGCGAATGGGAAGGCTCTTGGTTTGGGAGAATATGCTGGTTGGGTAAAGTTGATTGTGGATGAAAAAAGCGAGCAGCTTTTGGGCGCGCATTTGATTGGTCCCGAAGTGACTGAGTTGTTGCCTGAGCTAACTTTGGCGCAAATGATGCAACTTACGCCCGCCGACATTTCACGAAATGTCCATGCACACCCGACTTTGAGTGAAACACTGATGGAAGCCGCGCACGCAGCGGAGGGAATGGCGATTCATTTGTGAAATTTTAGAAAAGCTAAATTTGTTAATTGGCAAATAATCCCCCTTAACTCTCTTCGGTGGTATTATCGCGGGCATGTTTAAATCTATTCAATGGAAAACTTTCCCGCGTGACTTTATCCGCATCGAAATTGGTTTCGCTCTTTATGGGATTTCAATCGCTCTTATGATTCACAGTAATTTGGGAACGGGGGCATGGACGGTATTAGATGTTGCCCTCTCTCAGCTTATTGGTCTCACTGTCGGTAGGATGACAATGATATCCGGTTTCGCTGTTTTGATAGCCGCCGTGCTGATGCGTGAAAAAATTGGTTGGGGGACTTTAGCAAATATCCTAAGCATCGGACTTTGGCTCGATTTATTTCGACTCTATATCCCAAATGTGCATGGAAATCTCCCCGTACAGGCGTTGATGTTACTCACTTCTATTTTTTTGATGGGAAACGCCAGTGCGATTTATATCGGAGTTAACGCGGGAGCGGGACCGCGTGACAGCCTGATGCTGGCGATTCACCGCGTGACAAGTGTGAGCGTTCGTGTGGCGCGCACGGCAATCGAAGTGACCGTTGTGATTATCGGTTGGATTCTGGGTGGTCCCGCCGGAATAGGGACGGCGGTCTTTTCGCTTTTGATTGGTCCCGCCGTACAATGGGGATTCAAAATTTTCAAAGTTACGCCGCATCAAAAAATAGAGGCGGAGAGCGTGGCGGTGAGTTAATTGAGCGTAAAATACTTTTACCCAACCCCCAATTCCCAATTATTTTCATCAGGTACAATATATCCATGACAAACGAATTTAATATCCTCCACCCTGAACCCCTGCTTATTGTTGTTTCTGGTCCCTCTGGCGTAGGCAAAGATACTGTTTTGCACATGATGGAAGAACGTGGCGAGTACCCTTTTCATTTTGTTGTCACCGCCACCACCCGCCCCATCCGCGAGGGGGAAGTACACGGTGTCGATTATTTCTTTGTCTCGCACGATGAATTCGCCGAAATGATCGAAAATGACGAGCTTTTTGAATACGCTATCGTCTACAACGACTATAAGGGAAATGCTAAAAAGCAAGTGCGGGACGCGCTCGACAGCGGAAAAGATGTCATTATGCGCCTCGATGTTCAAGGCGCGGCAACCGTCAAAAAAATCGTCCCCGAGGCAGTCCTCATCTTTCTGACCACCGGAAGCGAAGAAGAGTTAGTCAGCAGACTCGAAGCTCGCAAAACAGAGACTGCCGAAGGACTCAAGTTACGCATCGCCACCGCGCGCCAAGAACTAAAACGCGCCAAAGACTTCGATTATGTGGTCGTTAACCGAGATGATGCCCTCGACAAAACCGTAGACATCATCGAAGCCATCATCCAAGCCGAACACCATCGCACCAATCCCCGAAAGGTGAGTTTATGAACGAAACACCCATCCAAGAGCCGCACCGCCAAGTTAGCATAGCCCTGCCCTCTGCCCCCCCCCGCATCACCTACACCATCATCGGCATCACGGTTTTTGTCTACCTGCTCCAAATGGCAAGCCAGTTTCTCCTCAACGGAGCCGATTATCCCGCCTATTACGGGATGAAAATCAACGAACTCATCCTTGATGGTCAGCTTTGGCGATTAATCACTCCCGTCCTTTTGCATGGCTCTATCATGCACATCGGATTTAATATGTACGCCCTCCTCGTCATTGGTGCGGGGATGGAAAGCCGCATGGGACATCTCCGCTTCTTGATGCTCTATCTCGTTAGCGGATTTGCGGGGAATGTTTTCTCTTTTTACTTTTCGGATGCAAATTCCCTGGGCGCATCGACCGCGATATTTGGCTTGCTGGCTGCCGAGGGCGTTTTTCTGTATCTCAACAAGGGACTCTTCGGTCAGCGCGCCAAAAAAGCATTGAGCAATATCATCATGGTCGCGGGCGTAAACCTTCTTATCGGCATGTCCCCCGGCATTGACAACTGGGGACATATCGGCGGCTTACTCGGCGGCATAATCTTCGCGTGGTTCGGCGGTCCTCGCTGGGAAGTGGAGGGAATCGCCCCTTTTCTCCATCTCGAAGATCGGCGCAATATGCAAGATGCAGTCATCGGTGCCTTCGTTGTGATTGGTATTTTTAGTGCAATTGCTTTTTTAAAGTTTTTATAACAAGATTTTAATTTTCACTGCAAAACCCGCGTTCCATCCAACGCGACCCATAATATACCTCCATGCAACCCGCCATCTTCTCCCTCACCTGGATCTCCCTCGCCTACCTCGGTGGGATTGTCCTCGCGCGCTACCTCACCAAACCGACTGAACTCTGGCTAAATCTCATTATTGGCTCTGCCACCATCGCCTTTATGACGATTATCTTGCGCGCCCTCCTCGAGCGAAAACCAAAGAACGCCCCGCCTAAAGAAAACAACTCCGAATCAACGCCTCTTTCTCAAGAAAGGCAGTTTTTCTTTTTCCTGCCTCTCCTTCTACTCGCCTTTTTCTTCGGAGCTTTCCATTTTCAGAAGAGCCAGCCCGTAGATGACGACCCTTTTTCTATCATCTGGTTCACCGACCGAGAATATGAATCCCTCGTTACTGGTGTTATCTCCGATTCGCCCGATTATCGCGATACCTACACCAACCTCCAACTCGACGTTAAGCATATAGACCAACTTGGCAAAAGACAGCCGCTCTATGTGCATGGCAAAATTCTCGTCCGCGTAGATGCCGGTGATACCTACCACTACGGCGACTATATCCGCGTCCGTGGCATTCTCGAAACCCCGCCGGAGAACGAAGAATTTTCCTATAAAGATTACCTTGCTCTGAGCGGAATCCACGCCTATATGCGAAACGCCACAGCTACCTTCCTCCCCGAAGAACGCGGCGGATTAGCGGTCATGGCGGCAATCTACAACCTCCGCGAACGCGCCCTCGCCAATATCTACAAACTTTTCCCTGACCCCGAAGCCTCCCTCCTCGCGGGGATTTTACTTGGCATCGAAACGGGTATCCCCGCTGACGTGCAAGAAGCCTTCAAAAATACCGGAACAACCCATATTATCGCCATCTCTGGCTTTAATATCACCATCATCGCCGGATTATTCATGACCCTCTTTGGTAATCTCTTCGGCAAACGAAAGGGGGCAATTCTTGCCATCTTCGGCATAGCCGTCTACACCATCTTGGTCGGCGCAGATGCGGCGGTTGTCCGCGCCGCACTGATGGGCGGATTAGGACTACTCGGCAGGCAACTCGGTAGGCGACAAGATGGGGTTGCGTCTCTCCTCTTCGTCGCGGTGGTGATGGCATATTTCAACCCAATGGTTTTGTGGGATGTCGGTTTTCAACTCTCCTTCGCCGCGACCGCCGGTCTTATCCTCTACGCCGAGCCGCTCGCAAATTGGTTCGTCCGCTTTACATCTCGTTTTACGAGCGAAGAAAACGCACAAAAAATCGCCGGTCCCATCGGAGAATATATCCTCTTTACCCTCGCCGCCCAATTCGCCACCATCCCAATCATGGCATATCACTTTGGGCGCATTTCTCTCATCTCCTTCCTCGCCAACCCCTTCATTCTCCCCGTCCAACCTGCCGTGATGATTTTCGGCGGCGTTGCCCTCATTGCCAGCCTGATTTTTCTCCCGCTAGGGCAACTTTTTGCGATTTTCGCACTTCCCTTCACAACCTATACTATTCGGATGGTGGAATTTTTTGATCGGATGCCTCACGGCGTAATCGTTTTGGGGGATACCAAGTTAGCTCTGATTATTTTCATCTACGCCCTGATGCTCACGTTGACTTTTGCTGGCTCCCGTTTAAAGGCATTTGCCAAGCCCTTAAAATCTACCACTATCTTTGCTATCTTGCTCATACTCACCATCCAAGTTTGGCGCGTCACCCTAGCCTTGCCAGACGGACGTTTGCACCTCATCTTCCTCGATGTTGGCTCCGCCGATGCGATTCTCATCCAAACGCCAAATGGTGCGAATATCCTCATCAACGGCGGGGAGCGAATCTCAGATCTCTCCGCGGCGTTGGGTGAACGTCTTCCCCCTTTTCATCGCGATATTGATTGGTTAATAGTCGCCTCCCCGCAAAACGAAGACCTCGCCGCATTGCCGCGGACGCTGGAGCGTTTTCCTCCGCAACAGGTTTTGTGGAGCGGAAATCGCGAGGCATCTCACGCGGCACGAGATTTGGAGAAATATCTTGTTCACGAGGAGATTCAGATTACGGACGCGGAGAAAGATCAGGTTTTGGATTTGGGAGAAGGCATTTCTCTACGGATTCAAGCCGCGGGCACGCGCGGAGCCGTCCTCCTCATCCAATGGAATTCTTTCCGCGCCCTTCTCCCGATTGGCATGGATTTCAGCACCCTCGATGAATCCCAAAAAATAGGGGCGGTTTCTTTACTCCTATTGGCAGATTCGGGTTACGCGCCGATTAATCCGCCAGAATGGGTTGATACTTTAAATCCCCAAGTGATTATTCTGAGTGTTGCCGCAGATGATTGGAGCGGGTTGCCGAATAAATCCACGTTGCGGGCGGTGGAAGGCTACTCGCTTTTGCGCACAGATGAAAACGGCTGGATTCACGTCTCGACCGATGGGGTACAGATGTGGGTAGAGAGCGAGCGATAAATTGGTGGTTTATCTTCCAGCTAATAGTCACTTACCACTTCCCCCTTTTTAAATTTATCCTTCTGCTTTCTCATCCACCAACTCAGCTCCGTTTGTCGGGTGGCAGAGGTAAATTTGTGCTTTTAAGCCGGTTTTCTTTTGGTAAATAGCGGCGACTTCGGTTGAGAAGGAGGGCGTAGCTGAGTTTTTCACTAGAGCTACTGCACATCCACCAAATCCGCCTCCTGTCATTCTGGCTCCAAGACAACCGGTTTGAGTATTGGCAATCTCAACCATCGTATTTAGTTCTTTGCTCGAAACTTCGTAATCATCTCGTAAACTGAGATGGCTTTCTTTGATTAGTTGCCCCAATTTATTCGCATCTCCGGCTCGCATCGCTTCGGCGGCTTGGAGAGTACGCACGTTTTCCGTGATAACGTGTTTGGCGCGGCGGCGAATGAGTGGATCAAGTTTTTTGGCTTGCTTTTTGAATTTTTCGGGGGATATGTCTCGCAACGCATCTACACCGAAAAAATTGCTGGCTTTTTGACATTGGGTGACGCGTTCGTTATAAGCAGAATCCACTAAACCGCGCCGCGTGGCAGTATCCAAGATGGCTACAGTAATCTGCTTGGGTAAGGGGAGCAAGTTGAAATCCAGAGAGCGACAATCGATTAGGAGGGCGGATTCTTTTTTTCCGTTGGCGGAAACCATCTGATCCATAATTCCGGTTTCTAATCCCATCCAGTCGTTTTCTGTTTTTTGAGCGAGGAGTGCCATTTTGGTGGGATTCCAATCCCAGCGATTTACAGCCCAAAAAGCACGTGCAATAGCGAGTTCCAACGCCGCCGAAGAGGATAGCCCCGCTCCTACCGGGATGTCGCTGGCGAGGATGCCTTCCCAACCTTGCAGAGGATAGTCCGCTCTTTGCAGTGCCCACGCTACGCCGCGAGGGTATTCATCCCAGTTTTTTCCGTGAGCGATTTTATTGAGCGAAAATTCAGCGGAATTGGGGAGATTTAGTGATCTGAGTGAAACTTTTTTGTCATTTCTTGGTCGAAGCGCAATCCATACGGAACGGTTTATCGTCATCGGGAGTGCGAAACCATCGTTATAATCGGTGTGTTCGCCAATCAAGTTGACGCGTCCCGGCGCACGCACGATGAAAGCCGGGGATTCGTTAAATCGTTTTTGAAATACAGTGGAGATTTTTTCTCTTAAGTTCATGGTTTTACGCTCAAAGCGTAATAACTTTGCCCCTTTTAGCAGATTCAAGGAGTGCCTGAATTGTGCGTGCATTTTCTCGACTATCTTCAAGACTTACGCGGGGGGCTTTCCCCAGTAAAATCGCATCAGCCATATCTTCCACTTCGCCGAGATAAAGTTCTTGCCCGCGAATTTTTATTTTTTCGACTTTATCATTTTTCTTGAGCAAGATCTCTTCGTTTTTTCCCGGTCTGAAGGGGTTAGGGATAAATAAAGTGCCTAAAGAGCCAATAATTTCCATCTCAGTGCGGAAGGGGGATTGGAATCCGCTATCAAACTGCGCTAGGATTCCCTCCGGGAAACGCATCTGCCCGACAAAGCTCTGATCGATTCCTTCTTGACCCGAAACTTGCCAGCCAAATACTTCAACAGGAGATGTGCCAAGAAGCATTCGCGTGTAGCTGATTGGGTAACAACCTACGTCCCAGATACTGCCGCCACCCATATCTTTGCTAAAACGATAATTCCCCTCTCGATTTAGGGTAAAAGTAAATGAGCCTCGTAAAAATCTCAATTTGCCTAAAACGCCACTCTCCACAATTTCCTTAACTTTTAGCGTTTGTGGGTGGTGGCGGTACATAAATGCTTCTGTCAGCACGCGCCCCGACTCTTTAGCGGTAGCAAACATCTTATCCACGTCTGATGCGGTTAATCCCAAAGGTTTTTCGCAGAGAACATGTTTTCCTGCTTTGAGGGCTTTAATCGTCCAATCCGCATGAAGATGATTGGGAAGGGAGTTGTAGATCACATCAATTTCGGGGTCAGCTAGAAGAGCTTCGTAACTGCCGTACGCTCGTGGAATTTCCCATTTCTTTGCGTAGGCTTTTGCTTTTTCATCTGAACGACTAGCAATGGCTACAAGTTGATTTCGTTTGGATACCCTCAGGGGAGAAATGAGAGCATGGTTTATTTTTGCTGTTGAAAGGAAGCCCCAGCGTAGAATTTGGTCGGACATAAACTATCCTTTGAGGGAGCCAGCTAATAATCCGCGCAAGAAATATCGTCCTAAGAATATATAAACGAGCAGGGTGGGTAATGCCGCGAGAAGCGAGCCTGCCATTTGGACATTCCAAGAGATGATTTGACTGCCCGCCATATTATTAAGCGCAACGGTGATGGGCCATTCGGTATTGCCAGTCAGGATGACGGCAAAGAGGAAGTCGTTCCATGCCGACGTAAATTGCCAAATAAGAACAACGACAAAACTGGGGACGGAGATGGGGAGTAGGATATGACGATAAATGCCGAGCATATCTGCGCCATCTATTTTGGCGGCTTCGAGCAATTCTTGGGGGAGGCTGGCGTAATAGTTGCGGAAGGTGAGGGTTGTGATGGGGATGCCGTAGATAATATGCGCCATCGCTAATCCGGGTAATCCCGTGATTCCGGCAGTATTCATAAATTGCACGAGGGGGATAATAATGCTTTGGTAAGGGATAAACATACCAAAAAGGATGAATGGAAAGATGAAATCTGCCCCACGAAATTTCCATTTGGCGAGGATAAAACCATTCAGCGAGCCAAGCATAGATGAAATCAGCGCGGCGGGGATAACCATCATAAAGCTGTTGCGCAAGGACGGAGCCAATTGTGCGAAGGCTTCAATATAATTCTCAAAAGAGATGCCGTGTGGCAAATTCCACATGGTCTTTAAGTCGATTTCAGCAAAACTTTTGAAGCCTGTCACCAGCATAACGTACATAGGGAGCAGGTAAAAAATAGTGAGAGCAATTAGTGGGACATAGAGCCAGTTTTTTCTCAGCGCTTTTGTGTTCATTGCTCAACCCCCGTCTTTAGTGTGTAACGGATGTAAGGAATGATAAGCACCGCTACACTAAGTAAGAGAATAATACTGATCGCGGCTCCACGTCCATAAAATAGCCCGTCAAAGGTAGTTTGCCACATATAAATAGCAGGGACATCAAGCGGCAATTGTTTTCCTGAGACCGCAATGATTAGATCGAAAACTTTAAGAGAAGTATGCCCCAAGATAATTAAAGCACTGAGCGTAATTGGCGTTAGTAAGGGGAGAATAATATGTCGATAAATTTTTAGTTCACTCGCTCCGTCAATTCGAGCGGCTTCACGCAATTCATTCGGGATGGATCGCAGTCCAGCAAGATAAAGAGCCATTATATAACCGGACATTTGCCAAATTGCAGTCATTGCGATTGCCGCGATTCCCCAAGTTGGCGTGGTATACCATTTATTGACCAGAAAATCTAAATGAAGTGATGAGAAGAGGAGGTTTAACCCGCTCATTCGCACACCTTCTGCCGGATTCATCAGCCAACGCCAAACAACACCGGTCACGATATACGAAATTGCCATCGGGAAGAGAAAGATGCTTCTGAAAAAACCTTCTCCCCTTAGACCTTGATCGAGCATAACTGCCATGAAAAAGCCGAGCAGGATGCTTCCTATAACGAATACGCCCGTAAATATGAACGTGTTGCGAATATCAATATGAAAACGAGGGTCAGAAAATAATGCTATATAGTTTTTAAGCCCCGCCCAAGAATAATCCGGGTTGATTCCCTTCCAATTGCTGAGCGAAACGCGCATAGACCATCCAATAAAGCCATATACAAAAATCAAAATAGCTATAACAGATGGTGAAATGAGAATAACGGAAAGGTATTTATCCTTGTTTTTGAACATATTCCAACCTCGTTCTGAAAATAAAAAATCATTGAGACTCTGCCACGCAGAGCCTCAATGATTGATTATATACTACTATTTACTGGCAGGGACCAGAGCTAACACAAGCAGCAACCAAGGCGGTCTGGAAACCTTCCACGTCTTGGTCAATCAAGAAGAGCCCAAGAGCCGTATCAATTTCAGATTTCCAAGAATCATTGGCAACTACGCCGTGAGTCAAAGAACCTGAGACGGTATTGCTACCCCAGTCTGCCATTGCGGATTGAAGATAGACACCGAAGAGTTCGGGGTCACAATCTGTGCGGGCGCAGATCGAGCCTTTGATGGGATTGAACGCTTCTTGACCGGCTTTTGAACCTGCGATTTTCAGCCATGCTTCAGCACCTTCGGGGTGAGGAGCGCCAACAGCGAGGGTGAAGGAATCGGACAAGAATTGGAAAACGCCTACGCTACCGGGAACAGGAGCCCAACCGTAATCTGTTTCGGGAGTTTTGCCGAGTTCGCGGAAATAACCTTCTGCCCAGTCGCCCATGACGTTGAATGCGGCATCGCCGTTGATGACGAGTTGAGAAGCATCCTGCCAAGACAAAGAAGCGGAATCAGAGTTTGTGTAGGTTAGAACTTTGGCGAAATTATCGAGAGCGGCGGTAACTTCAGCACTTGTCCAATCAGTGGAGCCATCCCAAAGACCATCATAGGCTTCGGAGCCGAGAGAGCCAAGCAGAACAGTTTCAAAGAGGTGGAGCTGAGTCCATTGTTCGCCCAATGCGAGCGGGGTAACGCCAGCGGCTTGGAGGGTATCCATTGCGGCAAACCATTCGTCCATTGTAGTGGGAACTTCTACACCGTTTTCTTCTAAAACGGTGGGGTTGTACCACATCACATTGGCGCGATGGATATTAACCGGTACGGAGTAGATATTGCCTTCATTCGAGATAAGCGGAATGAGGGTCTCAGGCATAACATCAAGCCAACCTTCGGCTTCGTACAGGTCGTTTAATGCTTGGATTTGTCCGCCTTCAACGTAAGTGCCAATCAATTCTTGACCAGCGTGACCTTGCCAGCTATCAGGGGGATCACCAGCTTGGAGGCGTGTTGCCAAAACAGCACGCGCATTTGTGCCTGCACCACCGGCAACGGCGGCGTTGACAAATTCAATATCGGGATATTCGGCATCGAAAATGCCGATCATCGCTTCGAGACCAGCAGCTTCACCGCCGCCAGTCCACCACGAGAAAACTTCTACTTGTGTGTCTGCGGGAGCGGCTTCTTCTACAGGGGCGGCAGGTGCTTCAGCGGCAGGTTCTGCGGGGGCAGCACCGCCACAAGCAGTGAGTACAAGCGCGGTTAGGGCAAGTACGGCGAAGAGGGAGTACCATATTTTTTTAGACATGATTTTCTTTTCCTTATTTTAGATGGATATAGGGTTTCTTGATACAAAAAACATATTTTTTCCTCGCATCACCTCCTTTTTATGATTGTAGCGGCGCACAAGAATTACGTTTAATAAGCTGAGTATCAAGGCGCACCTGTCTTGGGGAATGTTTTGGATTTTGGATAGAATCAACAAGAAGCTGTGCTCCATGGCGACCAAATTCATCCATGGGTTGACGGATTGTTGTAAGGGGTGGATCAAAATACGAAGCAAGGGGAATATCATCATAGCCGATAACGGAAATATCTTGGGGGACGCGCAAGCCAGAATCTCTTAAGGCACGAATAGTCCCGACAGCCATCCGATCGTTTTGAGCAAAAATAGCGGAAAAGGGTGTTGCGGATGCTAAAAGTTCTTGGACTGCCCGTCCTGCTGATTCTGCTGACCAATCACCTTTGATGACGAGTGTTTCTTCTTGTTTTATGCTGGCTTCCGATAATGCCTGACGATACCCCTTAAGCCTATCTTGTGTACATTCTTCATTTTTCGGTCCGATAATGGTGACGATATTGGTATGGCCGAGTTCTAGCAAATACTGTGTAGCTAGATAGCCCCCATTTTGATCATCAGCACAGACTGAGGATACCGCTTCTTCTTTAGGGGTGTTTTTCAAATAGACGACTGGCATCCCGCTCTCAATCAACGGAAGCAAGTGGAGGTAACGTTCGTCATCACGAGGATTCAGCACGAGTAATCCATCCACGCGCCGATTTAACATCTCATCAAGCAGAAGGGGAACGTCATCCGCAGACGAGGCGAAGCCAGTAAGAATAAAAAATCCTAAGCGACGCGCTTCAGCTTGGGCGTTTTCGATTATGCTAGAAAAAATATAATTTGTCAGATTGGGTGAAATACAGCCTAAAGTATGCGTGTGTCCCTGTGCCATGGAGCGCGCAATTACGTTGGGGCGATATCCAAGTTTTTTGATTGCATCTTCCACGCGTTTGCGGGTTGAGGGGGTAACTTGCTCACTATTGTTAATTACGCGCGAAACCGTTTGATGAGAAACCCCAGCTTGAATAGCTACGTCGCGAATGGTTATTTGAGAACGAGACAATATACTTCTCCGAAAACAAAAAAAGACAAAGCTATGTTACCGCTCACATGTGAACGGTAACATTCTAATTCAATCTTATTTTCTCGTCAAGAAGATGTTAACCTTACTTTCTGTTCCCACGAACTTTCATTATTGAAATTAAATCGGGATG
>JAOZOM010000175.1 GCA_029933275.1 Anaerolineales bacterium
GATACGCATCCATTCGCTCCACTTGCCCCACCAAAGTGGGAGCGGATGTAGGGTGCGCACAAAATTAATCAGTTTAAGGCGCGTAGTCGAGTCAGGATGCGATATGCCCTGCTCGAAAACCGCCAACATACTATCGAAATGCCGAATCAGCGCATCGGGTGTTTTTTTCTTTTTCTCAATCAGAGAAATTAGATGATCTATTTGCTGCGTTATTGTATTGCTGTAAAAGGATTGCCAACGCGTATTATCCGTAGACCAAGTTGAGGCGGTCGTGAGGCTCATGTTCCCCAGCCTCGTAAAATATCGGTGTGTAAGAAGGTGGTGGTTAAACGATGGATGCGATATAGCGGCTCTTCAATAGTCCCTGAGAACTCAATCAAAGAAAGGCGTTTGAGTTGCCCCAAACCTTGATTAAACTCATCGCTACTCAAATTGTTCATTTCGCAAATCCACTGGCGGTTTTCGCCATCTGGCGAGACGACGAGCATCGCGATTAGGAGACGTTTGCCTATATCATCGAGCAGATCCCATGCTTGGCGGTAGATATAGCTGTACATATCTTGAGCGTTTTCTTCGCCAAAACGCAGTTTTTGGATGATGTTTTTTGCCGGAATAAAGCCGAATTGAGCGGTAGCAAGTTTCAATACAAGAGGAATCCCGCCGATGACTTCGTAAAGGGTGGAGATGGTTTCATCGGATAAAGTCAGGTTTAGCCCGCGCCGCTTGATTTCTCCATCCACAAGAGTGTAGCTATCTTCTAGGGAGAGTTCGGGAATTGGGAAAGTGCGGATATTGGGATATTGACTCAGGCTTTTTCGGCTCGTGAAAAGTAACTTGGATTTTCCGGTGAGTTTGAGTAATTCGGGGACAAGTTCGTCTACATCGGCGAGGGTTTCGAGGTTGTCGATGATAATCAGAACACTTTTCTGGTTAGTGAGTTTTTTTAGCCCGTGGAGCTTATCTTGTGTAGATAAACCGGCAAGATGACTTTGCTCAAGCTGGTGAGCAAGTCGAGCAACCACATCGTCGAGAGTGGTTGCGAAACTTTCCACAGCGGCAATTTCTCCGCTGAGCGACAATTCTTTTTGAACCGCGCTGATCCAAGCATAGCTCTCGAAATTCTCGTTTCGATATTGCTCTTGTAGCAAGTGTTGAGCGATGAGCGTTTTCCCGATTCCACCAATCCCCTCGATGCTGATGGCGTGAGGAGGACTATCAGTGAGTAGCCATGTGTTGATTTTGGCGAGAATCGTGCTAATCCCAATAACCTGATTTTTCGCAATGCTCGGGAAGTGATTTTGCAGGGTTTTTTCCGTGTAGCCGGTTGTTTTTTTGTCCAATTCGGTTTTTAGTTGGAGACTGAGAGTTTCAAAACCTTTTAGCAGATAGCGGCGAAGCGTGCGAGGGGAGATGCCGATATTTTCAGCAAGTCTTTGAACGGTATATTTTTTTATACAGAGATAGCGACAGTGGATTAACGCGAAGTATTGCGTGTTGGATGGTGAGGTGCGAAAGAGTTTTTCTAGCTCTCGGAAAAGCGCACTTGAATTTTGGCTTGTTGCCGTTTTATTCACTGAATCTGAGAGATTTTCTTGGACGCGTTGATAAAGCATCTCTCGAAGAGACAGTCTTTGTTGCTCAAGCGATTTCCTTTCTGTTGGCTGGAGATTTAGGCTTTCTAAATCTTCTACAGAAAAATCCCCTTTTTGCCAGCTTTTGAGCAGGCTTTCAATAAATTGTGGTGTAATTCTTTCTAAATTAATCATGGGGTTTTGTTAAGATGTCCGATTTCTGTCTGATTATTGACTGAAAAGAGTGTGCGAGAAGAAGCCATCCTTTTATAATGTAGCCACTCTTGGGGCTAGAAGGGGGAAGATGAAGAAATTATAACCGCTTAATGGTGAGGGACTATTAGACAAACAAGCTACGATTGTAGCTTGTTTGTTTTAAAGAAAACTTCGGAAGCCTGTATCACTTCCGAAGTTTTGCGGAGTTTCCATTATGTGCCTATCCCAACCGTGCCCGTTCTTCCTCTACGATTTCCTTATCTAATTTTTTAAACAAAGGTTCTGGCTTATTAAACGCCACACCGGCTTTTAGCTCGGAGGGTTTCCACTGCATTTTATCAATCCCCTCGTAGCGGAGGGCGGTATGTGTGCCGAGATTATCTTCGATAGTTTCAATAAATTGTTTGCCGAAAAGCGGGGTTTCGTAGCCGAATATCTGATTAAGTCTTTCGCTGGTGAAGGGCAGAAATGGGGCGAAAATCACTTTGAGCGAGTCAATCGCTTTGAGGGCGGTATAAACTGATTTTGCGGCTTCATTTTTATCTACTTTTAACTCTTTCCACGGGGCAGAAGTATCGAGGTATTTATTAACTTCGGTCGCTAAACGCATCGCTTCATTTATAGCGGCACGGATTTTGACCGCGTCCAGTAAATCGCCGACAGATGCAAAGCCAGCTTCGATAACGCTAAGCAAGTTCAAATCAGCTTCGCGAAGCGTGCTCACATCCACATCAGGGATTTTGCCCTCCCAATGTTTATGGCAGAAAGAAAGCACACGATTTGCCAAATTCCCCCAGTTGGCGACCAACTCATTATTATTATGCGCCACGAAAAACTCCCAATCCCAATCTGAATCTTTGGATTCGGGCATATTGACGGTGAGATAATAGCGCAGAGCATCTGGATCGTAGCGAGTGAGGGCATCTCGTCCCCAAACTGCCCAGTTTCGGCTACCGCTGATTTTTTTCCCTTCGAGATTCATGAACTGGTTGGCAGGAACATCGTATGGAAGTGTTAGAGGCTCTTCTTTGTCCGCAAAGATTTTCATAAACTGTGAACCTGCGCCCATCAATTCGGCGGGCCACAATGCGGCGTGGAAGAAGATATTATCTTTGCCGATGAAATAAAATTGACGTGCTTTCGGGTCTGTCCACCAATCGAGCCACGCATCTGGTGTGGATTTGATTTGGGATAGCTCAATCGGCGCAGAAAGATAACCGATGACCGCCTCAAACCAAACGTAGAGCGATTTATGCTCCCACCCTTCGACCGGGACGGGGATACCCCAATCGAGATCGCGGGTGATGGGACGGGGCAGTAGCCCCTCCGCTTCGATTTTGCCGAGCGACTCGCCCAAAACCGTTTCTCGTATATGGCCGGAACGCTCGCGTAAGAAGTTTGCTACCGCTGGTTCGAGTTTGGTGAGGTCAATATAGAAATGTTCTGTTTCGCGTAACTCTAGTGCGTCACCGGTTTTGGCTTTGGGGTTGATTAATTTCTCTGGTTCCAGCACGTTGCCGCAGCTATCGCATTGATCGGAGCGCGCACCCTCCTCACCGCAGATATAGCAAGTCCCTTCAACGTAGCGATCTGGTAAAAAACGATTTGCAGAGGGTGAATACCATTGCATGGATTTCTTGGGATATAGATAGCCGTTTTCTTTTAATGCCAGAAAGATGCTTTGCGCTACTTTATGATGATTTTGGGTATGCGTAGTAGTGAAAAGGTCGTAACTGATCCCGATTTGCTGAAAAAGCTCCAAAAATCCGGCGTGATAACGTTTATAAACATCTTCGGGAGAAATGCCCTCGGCATCCGCGCGCAAAGTGACGGGGGTGCCGTGCGAATCCGTACCGCTGACCATCGCAACATTATTTCCCTTAAGACGATGATAACGAGCAATAATATCGCCCGATAAATGTGAGCCGGTGATGTTCCCGACATGAATTTCTGCGTTGGCGTAGGGCCAGGCAATGGCAATGAGGATATTTTCGGTCATAAGAAGACTCCAGATTTCAGACTTAAGACTTCAGCATTTGGACTTTAAGTTGCTGATGTCTTTCAATAAAAAAAGGCTGTCCATATTTGCGGACAGCCTCGAAGAATTAGCTTGCGTTTGCTAACGCGTGCTCTCCATCACTGCCCGTACGAGACTTGGCATAGCCATAGGCATCATTATCGTTTGCGGGGAGGGGAGCGCGTTGTTTTTCATGTGCTAAGTTTACTATGGGCTAAGGTTGAAGGCAAGACTAGCTACCTGACAGTTTCATGGATCGCATTTTTTTGCATCACGCAAAGCCGCTA
>JAOZOM010000541.1 GCA_029933275.1 Anaerolineales bacterium
CTTTGCCTTCTTTTTCCATTTGTGCCAAAGTTTCGGCGTGATGTTCCTCGCTCAACTCTTGCCCACAAAGCGGACATTCTGCCGTCTCTATCGCGGCAAATTCTCCGATGCGTTTTTTGAGCGCATTCATTTCTTTTTTATATTGCTTGTTTTCTACCTTCAACGCGGCATATTTCTCGCGTGCTTCAGCCTGCTCTTTGATAAAAGCATCGCGTTCTACAATTTTCTGTTCAATTTCTTTAACATCGTTTTCCGCAAGAATAATTTTCTCCTCTAAATCTGCGACCTCTACTTTCCACTTTCTACTTTCCACTTTTCTTTTTTCTAGGCTCGCCGACTCATGCTCTAAACGAACTTTTTCCCCATTAATCTCCTGCAAAAATGGCTGTCTTTTCGCATCTTGCTCGTGGAATTGTGCGGCTGTTTTCTCCCATTGTGCGAGTGCCGCGCGAGATTCTTTCCAAGCGTTATATTTTTTATCTATTTCATCCGCGCGGGCGAGCAGATTTGCGTAAGTGTCGCGTTTTTCGATGCGCTCATCACGCCGAGATTCTAAATCGGTGCGTGTTTTTTGGGAGCGAGATAACGCGTCAGACAACGCGTCTGCCAGTTTGCGTTGCTCGGCTAGGGAGGCACTTAAGCGGCGAATCTGTTCGAGAAGGGCATCCTGTTTTTTGCGGCTACCAAGTAAAAATTCAAGGTCGTTTTCGAGGGTTGCTAATTTCTCTTTGCGAGCGGATTCTTCGTCCAATTCCTCATCAATTTCCGCTATGCGCCCATCCACAATATCCAATTCTTTTTCTATTTCACGCCGTTGAGTAGATGCGCGATTTTTATACTCATCCCAGATTTCTAATCCCAAGATGCTGCTGAGAGTCTCTTTCCTTTTGCTGGCGGTTTGCTGCGTGAATTGATCGGCTTTGCCTTGCAGAAAAAACGCCGCGTTGACGAAGGTGTCGTAATCAAGGCGCAAAGTTTGCTCGATGCGGGCTTGGGTCTCGCGCATGGTGGCTTCGGTGAGCGGTCGCCAAAGTCCATCATCGTA
>JAOZOM010000542.1 GCA_029933275.1 Anaerolineales bacterium
TTGCTTTTTACCAGATGATGGATTTCGATGCGTTGTTTCTCGAAATCAAACACTATGCGAATTTGCCCGGTTATTTTTCCCTTTCCGCTCAGCGGGATTACCAGCCTGACCCCGCGTTGTTTGGTCATGATCGCAATGTACTGGCGACCGTTGTGTTCAAATATTCTGTAGGTCTCTGGCTCGGCGAGAAAACTGCGCTTTATCCGCACGCGTGGCGAGTTTTTCACCGTCTCTTTCAAAAGTCGCCTGAAAAAGCGCAATGCTCGCTTGCGTTGTTTCTCCGTTAGCTTTTCTGGCAAATCTAGGTTTTCGTCATTTAGCAGCATATAGAGCAATTTTCGCGTGGAAATCGCCTGGAGCAAATATCGCTTTTCTTCTTCGGTAAGACCTTTTGCCGCGTATATTCGTTTTTTCCATTTGGCCGCCATCGCCGCCCAGTAGCGATCCAGCGTCTCCAGGCTGTCTTTTAGCGCCAACTTCCATTGCCTGGCCTGCAGGCCAGCGGGGTTTTTGTATTTGCTCTGCACCCAGGCGTTGCGAATCTCGTAAAATCGGTAGCTCGCGTCGATATTTTCCACGCCTGCGTATTGAATCAGGAAGCGATCTTTTTCCCTGGCATATGCTTTTAGTATTGCCAACAATATCCACCATTTGCCAATGTTTACTCGCAAGGAGTATCTCTTGACACATCTGGCATATCGCCTCGCTTTTTTAGCTTTCTTTTTGGCTCGCTTTGCCATTTCCCTTTGCCCTGTTTTTATGCGATCTGCGCCCATAAATCTTGGCGCTGTATACTGTCAATATCGATAATACATCTTCTACCAACTCTTGCTCGAATTCTTTGCCCGGCCTTTGATGCAATACTGTTATCGCTATATTTTTCAATTTACAAATTTGATATAATATTTCACTGCCAAATCGCAATAAGCGATCTTTGTAGCTTACAATTATCCTTTTTGCCTTTCCTAATACGATTTCGCATATTAGCTTTTTCAAACCTCTTTTATTGTAGTTTATCCCCGATCCAATATCTTCTATCACTTCC
>JAOZOM010000543.1 GCA_029933275.1 Anaerolineales bacterium
GCAGCTTAACGCGGGGTTGGGCGCACCTGTATCTAAAAAGCTACTTTTATTTTCTTTCGGCGATGTTATTTGCTTATCAATAAAGAAGTAGCTTCATCTAGTTGACAATCATTGCAAGAAAAATACTTGCAAGATGCTTTATCGTTGAGCATATATGCCCGTAAAAATATAGCACTCAAGTGGGCAATCTTGTGCGTGGATATGTGTTGTTCGAGAAGAGGAAGATGCTCTTCCTTTGGTCCATCTGGAGGCTGTGCCGTATTTGTAATCCCGTAATGATTTGTTCCCTTTATGGTTATAAAGGCTTTTGGAATACTTTGAAGATTTTGATAGGTTTCTTTTGTCAATTTAGGAGACACAATTCCATCTAAACTCCCAGAAATCAAGGCGATAGGCACTTCCTTCTTCTTTTTCATCTGAACACCTGTGAGCTGACTTCCATAAAACACACCACCTACGAGTTTTGGAAGTAAGTTATCTTTCTTGTTTTCTTGCACAGGGAGAATGTTTTGGAGAGCTTGAAGTCCTGTTAACCCACCGGCAGAATGCCCCAATAAAGCTATTCGTTGAATATCAAGGTTTTCATTCAAGGAATGAGAGTTTTTCGATTCAACCGTAAAAGATGTCAAAATTTTTGATATTTGCTCTAACTCAGGGGCGAAGAAAGGTCTCCCTGCGGGTCTATGGTTTGGGACAAGTACAAGAAAACCATAACTTGCTAACTGTCGCGCAAATTGCGAATAACAAGATTTGTCAACATCAAATCCTTGCAAAAAGAGTGCGACAGGAAACGCATAATTTATTATAGCTTTTGATTGAGGAAGATAAACATCCGTCTCATCCCCAGCAATCATAGTTGAATAGTAATTTATTTCTTTGGAGAGATGCTTCATCTTTCTCAACCTTCAATCTTGATTCGTGCGCCCAACGATGGCGTAAGCCGCCCGCCAATTTCGTGAACGCAACCTGATTTTACCCTGAAAAAATTGAGCAAAAACTGCGCCGCATACCTGAGGCGAAGGCGGGGCAGCTTAACGCGGGGTT
>JAOZOM010000544.1 GCA_029933275.1 Anaerolineales bacterium
AAAATTAAAGAAGCTGGTTATAAAGTAGAGTCACTAAAATCAAACTCTTTAAAAGAAGTAGTAGAATTAGTAAAAAAATATAATATAGATATGGTTGTGATTGACCATTATGGCATTGATTATAAATATGAGAAAAAACTAAAAAAGAAAACAGGTGTCAAGATATTGTCATTTGATGATACCTATGAAAAACACTATTGTGACATACTTTTAAATCACAACATTAGTGCAGATAAAAAAAGGTATAAAGGTTCAGTACCTAAGTATTGTGAGCTAAGATGTGGAGCTGCATATACACTTTTAAGAGATGAGTTTACAAAAGAAAAGAAGAAACAAAAGAAAGTAACAAGCAGCAGATATAAAACTATATTTTTAGCAATGGGTGGAGCAGACCATAGCAATATAAATATAGAAATTTTAAAAGTGCTTCAGAAATTTGATGATTTAAAAATAAATCTAGTAACTACTACAGCAAATAAGAATTTGGAAGAATTAAAAGCGTTTGTTAAAAATAAAAAGTGGATAAGCTTATATATTAATTCAAGTAAAATAGCGAAGCTTATGAGAAAAAGTGATCTAGCTATTATAACTCCAAGTGTAAGTGCGAATGAGGCATATTTTATGAATATACCTTCTATTGCTATAAAAACAGCTAATAATCAAGATGACATGTATAAATATCTAAAAAAGAAAAAGTTTTTAGTTCTAAAAAAAATTAAAGATGAAAAATTAAAAAGTTATGTTGAAATATTACTAAAGAGAGTTGATGAAAATGTTAAGTGATGTAATCTTTATTAACTTTATCGATATGACTTTTGACGAAAAAGAGATGGTTCTTTCTTGGAGAAATAATAAAAATATAAAACAATGGATGTATAACAGTAGTGATATATCTTTGGAAAACCATTTGGCATTTATTGAAAAATTAAAAAGCTCTACTGATAAAGAATATTTCCTACTAAAGCAAAATAATAGCTATGTTGGTGTAATTGATTTTACTAATATTGACAAAAAAAATGGAAGTTGTGAATTTGGTTTATATG
>JAOZOM010000545.1 GCA_029933275.1 Anaerolineales bacterium
TTCAACCCAAAATACAACAATCTCCCCAAAACCGAGTTACACGTTCATCTCGAAGGCGCGATTCGGACAGCCACAATTATTGATATTGCCAAAGAATATAATTTGGATTTGCCCGCCTACGATGTCGAAACACTAAATCCGCATGTCAAGGTTTATGACCAATGGGAGAATTTGGATGCGGTGCTAGAGGCTTTCGGGATTGCCCAGCAGAGCATCGCCTCGCCGCAGGTTTTTGAACGAATCGCGTGGGAATTCTTCGAGGATTCAGCCGCACAGAATATCAAATTGCTCGAAGTTCGTTTTTCCCCCGATTGGGCTTTTCGCGGGCATAATTTGGATTGGGACGCGGCTCTGGACGCACTTTTACGCGCCAAAGCTAGAGCCGAATCCCAGCTAGGGATGGCGATTGGGCTGATTGCGATCACCTCGCGTAGTTTGGGCTTGGCATCTTGCGAAAAAACAGTGGATTGGGCGATTCGCCACCGAGACGTGATTTGCGGCATCGATCTGGCGGATAGCGAATCCCAGCATCCGATTAGCGAATTTGCCCCTCCTGTGCTACGCGCTAAAGACGCGGGGCTTGGGATTACGATTCATTCGGGGGAAGATACACCCGCTTCAGCGGTTTTTGACACAATTCAAGCCGTGGAACCGGAGCGTATCGGGCATGGCATCCATATTATCGAGGATATGTCTGTCGTTGAGATGGTGATTGAGCGCGGCATCACGCTAGAGGTCAATCCCTGGAGCAATTATTTGACGAATTCTGTCCCGACCATTGAAGCGCATCCGCTTAAAAAGCTCTTCGATTTAGGCGTGCGCGTTACCATCAACTCCGATGATCCCGAAGTTTTGGAGACCAATTTGAATAACGAATATCGCATCGCCCACGAGGTTTTGGGGATGAGTTTGAACGAGATTAAAATTTGCAATCGTTACGCGGTGGAGGCTTCTTTTTTGCCAGATGCACAGAAAAAAGCTATGCTACGACCCTTTTCGTGAGCGATGTTGTCTGTGCGAAGGTTTAGATTTATGCTGGTTTC
>JAOZOM010000176.1 GCA_029933275.1 Anaerolineales bacterium
CACGCCGATTACCCCTATTTTTTGAGAAGATACACTAATAACTCCGAAATCCGTTCGGAGAGTTTTCAGTTGGCGGAAACTAAAGAATATGGAGCCAGAGCGTTGTAAAACTCTTCACTCATGGCGTTACGATTCCCCCGTCTCCACCACCAGCCCAAAGTCAAACTCCGCCAGCTGCTCGAAACTCCCATCTGGGCGCGCATAATAAGTGTTCTCAATCCGCACGCCCATCCCTTTGGAGGGATAATAGAGTCCCGGCTCAAGCGTAAAAACCACGCCAAGAAAGAAATTGATTGTTTATGGAAAAAACGCCAGTTGGCGCAACCTGCGTGAAGATTTAAGTGATGAGGTTGCAGACCAGAAACACGCAACTTGACACATTTCCCCCCCTGTGCTAAATTTTACAGGTAGTTTTTAGAAGCCGATTTTATATATATAACAGAACGATAAATTTGTTTTATGGAGGGTTCCTTTGTCTCAATCGCGTACAAAACAAATGGTTGACCGCCTGCGTGAAATGCAGGTATCTTCCCCTGACATAGAAGCATCTGCGATTGTCAGCGTGGATGGGTTGAGTATCGCATCCGCTTTGCCACAGGAGATTGAAGAAGATCGCGTCTCCGCCATGTCGGCTGCGATGCTTTCTTTGGGTGAGCGAATTGCTAGCGAACTAGGTCGTGGGGCGTTAGAGCAAGTTCATATCAAAGGCGAGAAAGGCTTTGTTGTCTTGATGGCTATCGGCGAGGAAGCAGTTCTTACGGTTTTAGCAAGTGAAAAAGCCAAACTGGGATTGATTTTCCTCGATATGCGTCGTGCAGTTGAAGACCTTGAAAAATTGATATAACTGGAGCCAGCATGAGTCTTATTGAAGAAAGCGGTTTATACTACCCGAATAAATTTGGGCTAATTATAATTAAGGCATTGGAAGATGTCATGGGGAGAAATGGTCTTAATGCCATTCTAAACTTAGCTGGTCTTACTAAATATATTGATGGTTATCCTCCGGATAATCTTGAAAAAGGGTTTGACTTTTCCGAGCTATCCGCTTTGGGCGTAGCATTAGAAGAGATGTACGGTCCACGCGGAGGGCGCGGTTTGGCTCTTCGAGCGGGACGTGCCACCTTTTCTGATGCGCTAAAAGATTTTGGTGCTTTGGCGGGGGTTGGCGATTTAGCCTTCAAGGTATTGCCTTTGCAAGCCAAATTGCGAATCGGTCTTCCTGCGATGGCAAAAATCTTTTCTCAGGTGAGTGATCAATATAGTACCGTTGAAGAAAAAGATGCTGAATTTGTTTATACTATTCACAAATGCCCTGTTTGCTGGGGACGCACAGGCTCAGATAAACCGGTCTGTTTTGTCGCCACCGGACTTTTGCAAGAAGGACTTAAGTGGATATCAGGCGGAAACGAATTCCGTGTAAACGAATCGCGTTGCCATGCGATGGGTGACGAAGTTTGCGAATTTATTATTCAAAAAGAACCTCTAGCCTCTTAAGCAAGGATTCGCTGTGGCTGACAAAAAATCAAAAATTCTGATAGTTGAAGACGATCTTGACGTTGCTGAGATGTTGAATGCCTATTTTGGCGTTCAAGGTTATGATGTGATTACAGTGAATTGGGGTGAAGACGGTGTTCGTGCTTGTATCACAGAACGCCCTGACTTGGTTATCTTAGATATTCGTCTTCCCGATATTGACGGTTACGAAGTTGCTACTCGTTTGCGCAATGACCGCCGCACGAAAGACGTTCCCATTATCTTCTTAACCGAAAAACGCGATCGTGCTGATCGTCTCCATGGTCTTGAACTCGGTGCGGATGACTACATCACCAAGCCTTTTGATGTTCAGGAACTTCGTTTGCGCGTTCGTAACTCGCTTGAGCGTATGGGACAAGGTTCTCTAACCAATCCCGTCAGTGGTATCCCAGAAGGCGCGCTCGTAGACGAGCGACTTGAAGAATGTCTCAAAAAAGGAGATGCGGCAGTTGTCCTAGTCTCACTTGAAAACCTTGAAGCATTCCGTGAACTCTACGGTTTTGTCGCCTCCGACGATGTTCTGAGAGCCGTTAGTCTGATGATTCATAATGCAATGCGAGAAGTTGGCAGTGCAGATGGTTTCTTGGGACATTTGACCTCCACAGAATTTGCCCTAGTGGTTTCTGCAACAACCGTTCCCTCATTACTCGAACGAATTGTTAGCCGCTTAGAACAATCTCTTGATTATTTTTACCCGATTCGCGACCGTGACGAAGCCATCAACTGGTCTAATCGCCTCGCTATTCAGACAGCTCAAATCTCCTCTTGTGTTGGAACCTTTGAAACAGTAGAGCAACTAAAAGAAGAGCTTTGTAGACTTAAGAAATAGAGAAAAATTGCAAATTACTATTATTATCCCCACATATAATGAAGCGGAGAACCTGCCTAAGCTGGTCTCCGCTTTATTTTCTTTACCCCTCGACCTTAATCTTTTAATCGTGGACGACAATAGTCCTGATGGCACAGGCGAAGTTGCGGATTCCCTCTCTGCCGCTCATCCCGACAAAATAACAGTCTTGCACCGTGAAGGGAAACTGGGACTCCGAACTGCGTATCTGACGGGGATTGAGCTTGCCCTCGCGACCCAAACAAACGCGATCGCCCAAATGGACGCGGATTTCTCTCATGATCCTGCGAGATTGGTCGAAATGGTGAAGTTACTCAAAACCAGAGATGTGGTTCTCGGTTCCCGCTATGTCCCTGGCGGGCGCGTAGACGCGAATTGGTCCCTCTGGCGAAAATGGCTCTCAGCCTTTGGCAATCTCTATGCTCGTACTATTCTTGGCTTCAAGTTGCGCGATGTCACAACTGGCTATCGCCTTTGGCGGCGCGAAACCCTCGAAGGGATGCCTCTCAACCGAATTCAATCAAGCGGATACGTCTTCCTCGTAGAAATGGCGTATATGGCATATAGCCTAGGCTATCGTTTCGGCGAAGTCCCGATTTATTTTGCCGATCGGCAATGGGGAAAATCGAAAATGTCTTTCAAAATCCAGCTTGAAGCTTCTTTTCGGATTTGGCAAGTACGCTGGGCATACCGCGACCTCCGCGCCAAAGGGCGCGCCGCGCGCGTAAATTAATTCTTAATTCCCTCCTCATTGGTTTCCTGATTCTTGATTTGCTGGTCTACTGATTTACCGATTCACTAATCACGGCTTCGCCTTCACCAACTTTCCCCACTCATCCAAATTTAATGTCTCCGCCCGCCGCCGTGGATCAATTCCTGCCGTGCGGAGGAGATTTTCGCTTTCTGTCGTAGAGATGCGCAAACCGCCTGCGAGCGCGTTGCGGAGGGTTTTGCGTTTTTGGCTAAATCCTGCTTTGGCGAGACGGAAAAAATCATCCAAGAAAGGCGCAGGGATGCGCGGTTGGGGATATAAATTGATACGGATGACCGCCGAATCTACCTTGGGAGGTGGATAAAAAGCCTCGGCGGGGATATTCGCCGCAATCTCCGGTTTCCCGTAAACTTGAATGCTCAATGCCAGCAAACTCATTTTCTTCCCCTCTGGTGTGCAAATCCGCTTTGCTACTTCTTTTTGAATGGTCAAAATTATTCGGTTGGGACGGGGTTGATTCTCTAGCAAATGACGCAATAATGCGGATGTAATATAGTAAGGGATATTTGCCACAACAAGATATTCAGGCGCATCAATAATTTCGGCAGGAGAAACTTTGAGCATATCCCCTTCGATAATTTTCGCATTCGCATAGCCAGAAAGAGAAGCGCGCAGCGCCGGGATGATATTTTTATCAATCTCAATCGCCACTACTTTTTTGGCACTCATGGCAAGGTGACGTGTCAAACTTCCCAAGCCGGGACCGATTTCCAGCACCACGTCATTTTCTTTCACTTCAGCAATCTTTACGATTTTATCGAGAATAGCAGAGTCTTGCAAAAAATTTTGTCCCAAATTTTTCTTAGGGCGCAAACCGTATTCCTGTAAAAGAGCGGCGGTGTTGAGAGGGGGGATTGTCGAAGAAGTTATCATAAGCATTTATCTGTTAGTTTTTTGTAAATTAGATGAATAACGACGG
>JAOZOM010000546.1 GCA_029933275.1 Anaerolineales bacterium
GCGTTGGGGACGCTGATGGTGCATCAATCGGAACGGCTTTGTGGCATTGTGGACGCGGCGGGTGCGCTGAGTTTAGAGGCATTAAATGGCACGCCGCTCGCTTTCGATGCGCGGATTCATAACCTACGACCTTTTCCACGCCAAATTAGCACCGCAAAACATCTCCGAGAACTCCTCGAAGGTAGCGAATTTACCCGCGATTATGATCCCAGTAATGTGCAAGATGCTTATACTTTGCGCTGTATGCCCCAAGTGCATGGCGCGGCACGAGATGCAATTGCTTATACGCGCTGGGTGATGGAAATCGAGTTGAATTCGGTCACAGATAATCCGCTAATTTTCATTGACGGCGAAGAAATCACCGTCCTTTCTGGCGGAAATTTCCACGGTGAACCCCTCGCTATTGCGATGGATTATCTCGCTATCGGCATCGCCGAGTTGGGCAATATCTCTGAGCGTAGAATTATGCGTCTGACAGATGAATGTAGTAATTCTCATGTTTTGCCGGCGTTTTTGACGAAAAATGGGGGCTTAAATTCTGGTTTTATGCTTACGCAATATACGGCGGCTGCGCTCGCTACCGAAAACAAGGTCCTCGCACATCCTGCCAGCGTAGATAGCATCCCGACTTCGGCGAATGTTGAAGATCATGTTAGCATGGGCTTGACCGCTGGCTTGAAATTACGTCAGGTTGTTGAAAATGTGGAGCATATCTTAGCTACCGAGCTGATGGTTGCTGCGCAAGGGATCGATTTCCGCAAGCAGGAGATTGGCGCAGAAGCAAAACTCGGCAAGGGTACCGCACCGATTTATGCACGCATTAGAGAGGAAGCACCTTTTATTGAGAAAGATACTGTTTTATATAAATATATCGCCGCTGTGAAAGGTTTGATTACGAGTGGTGCGTTGGATGAAGCAATGTGTTAATTTTTTCACCACAAAGGCACGAAGTACACGAAGCATCCCTTTGTGGTGAATTGTTGAGGTAAATATGCCAAAAATCGTTGAATGTATCCCCAATTTTTCAGAAGCCCGCCGCCC
>JAOZOM010000547.1 GCA_029933275.1 Anaerolineales bacterium
TACCTTAACCGTATCTTCTTTCTAGCCACCTAACGATGGGTTAAGCTGCCCGCCGACTTTGCGAACACAACCCAATTTTACAAGAACCTAAACACGAGAAAATCGCGCCGAATCCCCTAAGCCGAAGGCGGGGCAGCTTACGCGGGGTTGGGTGGCTCTTTGCACATGATGCCCCGCTTGGCTTGTAGACAAAACGTCTTGTTAAGCAAATTCTATTCGTAACCGCTTGTTTACAGCATTTGCTAAATTATCTAGCGATTCTAAAGTAATTGATGTGTTCTCAGGATCAAGTAATCGGTCTAATTGGGAACGGCTAGTTTTCATTTTATGGGCTAATGCTGTTTTGGTTACATTGGCATCTTCCATAATATCGGCTATCTGAAGAGCAAGTAACCGTTTCTGAGCTTTTGCCGAAACATCATCAAAAATTCCTTCTTCTTCTAAAAAATCATCGAAATTGCTTCCACTGTATTTATTCATATTATCCTCATTCACTTAACCACAAATCTCTCCGCTTACGTCCTAACTGCAAATCTTTGGCTGGCGTTTTCTGAGTTTTTTTGATAAAGCCGTGTAGCAAAACCATTTCACCATTTTTTACAGTAAACAGAACACGCACAATGCGCCTTCCTTTCAAGTGGCTACGAACTTCCCACAAAGAATTTTCTAGTTTTTCACAAGGGGCAGTCCCAAAGGCCATCGAAACTGGACAAGCTTAATATCTTCTCCGATAACTTTGCGGTCTTCTTTGTTCAAACTTTTTAACCATTCCCGCACTGGTTCACGCTGAGATAGCGTGAAGAAGAAAACGACAGAGAGAATTTGATTAGTATCCATAAACGAAGTGCACCACGCAAGGTACACTTTGACAAGTAAACAAGAACCGAATTAAACCACCCAACGATGGCGTAAGCTGCCCGCCGATTTACCAAACGCAACCCAATTTCGCCCGAAACTAAACACGAGAAAATCGCGCCGCATACCAGAGCCGAAGACGGGGCAGGTGAAAGCGGGGTTGGGCGCACTTTTCATTTCCAAAG
>JAOZOM010000177.1 GCA_029933275.1 Anaerolineales bacterium
TAAATAACCGCACCGATTAACGCACCATTGAGCGTCCCCACTCCACCAATCAGGACAACCAACAACGCCGTGACCGTGTACGCCATACTGGCAGTATTCGGCGAGACAATTGGCTGGTAAAGTGCATGCAACGTACCTGCCAAAGCTGCCGTTAGGGAGGATAGAGTCAGGGCTGCCAATTTGAAGTAAAAGGTGTTGTAGCCTAACATGCGGGCACGTCCCTCGTTCTCACGGATAGCAACACAAACTCGTCCAGTGGGGGAGGAGACGAAACGTTTGTAAAGCAAATAAACGAGAAACATAATCACCATTGCGATAAAGTAGAAGCGCAAACGCTCGTTGGCGGGATTAATAAATTCGGGGGAAATCACGCCTTGCAAGCCCACGTCCGCTCCAGTGTATTTGCCCATCTCGCTTGACATAACGAGGATGTGAAAGACAGATGCCATGCCCAAGGTAACTAGGGCAAAGGTAATCCCCTTTACTCGAGGCAACACCAACCCAAACAGGAGAGCGTTGACAATTGCCGCAACGAAGACCCAAAGTAACGCCATCCCAAGCGACATATCAAAACTCTTGAGCAGGATACCAGTCAGATAAGCACCTGAGGCAAAAAACATCGCGTGTCCAAAAGAGAGTAGACCGGTGATGCCAAAAACCAGATCGTAGCTCAACGCGTACAACGCAAGGATGAATATCTCAATTGCCAAGCCCTGCACAAATTTCGAGGTACCACTTGCATTGACCCAAACCTGAGCCAGAGATGCGCCTTCTAATAAGCCCACAATAAAAGGTAACAGGCTCAACACCAAAACCGAGAATAGCAAGCCACGGTTGCGCTGAAAGAAAGATTTCAAAGAAGGGGAAGTTTTCTCAGCCATGTCTTACTCCTTCTTCCCAAGCAAGCCGTTCGGCAGGATTAGCAAGATAATGACCATCAGTAGAACCGTCGATGCTGGAACAAGCGGCGGGGTTGGTTTGAATATAATATCCGTAAAGGGAATTGGGATGCCGATTGCGCCGTATTTGATGATGAATTGTTGCATCATCCCAACCAAAAGCGAGCCTAAGGCTGCGCCCGGGTAACTGGTTAATCCGCCGATTGCCAAAGCGATTAGCGCATTCAGTAACAGGCTCTCACCCATCACGTTTGAGAGTCCCATCGAGGGGGCTGCCAGCGCACCGCCCAATGCTGCCAAGCCAACGCCCAGCGCAAAAACTAGAGTGAAAACTCGCCGCACATTGATACCCAAGGCTTCAACCATTTCACGATCCTGCACGCCTGCACGGATAATCATCCCCAAACGGGAACGCTTCAGAAGCGTCCAGACGGCAATCAAAACCACGATACCCACGAGCGGGATGAAAATCTCATTATAGACACGCACTCGCCCATCGAAAAGAAAAATCGTCGAGCAGTGGTTTTGTGCCAAACCAGCCAGCGAGGTCGCGGGGCAGCCATCGCCAGTGCCATTGAAAATCGAAGGTTTCGGCATTATAAATTCGGGACGCCCCCAAATTGAACGCACAATCTCGATGCCAACTGCACTCAAACCAAGCGTCAGCATCAACTGGTAGATTGGTCGGCTGTATAAAGGGCGAATTAAGGTCGATTCCATCAAACCGCCCAAGAGCGCACCCGAAAGCGCAGCTGTGATTAGAGAAATAAAGAAGAGCCAAGTTGTATCTAAGTCGGTCAGGAAGGTTGTGATGGCATCGTTCGCGAATAAAGTCACTAATCCCAAACTCAGCACAACTGCAAAACCGATAAAATTCTGCCAGCGCAGACGTGTACCAGATAGCCCGCTCTTCTCAAAAAGCGACAGACTAAACGCGCCCAACATCCCAGCCAGTAACAAGCCAAACGCTGCTACTCCCAATGAAATTTCATCGAATGCCACACTCGGTGGAGATAATAAAATGCCCTGATCTGCCATAAATGAATAGGTTACGGGACTCTGCCCGTAGTTGGCTACATCCCAAATGGAGATGGGGTAACGAGACAAAACATAAGACAGGATAACTGCTGACAGTAGCAAGCCAGCCCAGGGAGCGAAGCGCATCGCCCGTGGTTTGACTTGAATCCGTTTTGAGAGATTCCTCCACAACCCCGAGAGCGTGAATCCGCTAACAGTTAACAGGATGGGGGCAAGCAAATCAACGAAAGTATCTGGTCGAACGTAAACTGTCCACGCAATGTAGGCACCGATCATGAAGAGCGTGCCGTGAGCAAGGTTGAGGACATCTAGTAGTCCGAAGATGAGCGAAAAACCGGAGGCAACGAGGAAAGTGACCGCCCCAACCGAGAGACCACGCAAAAGCGTAATGACCCAATCTTTGGTTTCCATGCCACGTATGGCAACGATGAAGAAACAAGCAAGCACCAGTAAGGTCAGCGAGAGCGCGAGATTTTTGCGAAAATATGCTTTCATGGCGACTCCTATGCGGCTCCGAGATAACGGTGGATTGTATCGGGGTCATTGACAAGATCAGCCATTTTGCCTGCCCTGACAGAGCGACCTTCTTCGATAATGACATAATACTCAGCCAGTTGGCTAGCGACGAGGAAATTCTGCTCGACGAGTACGATCGTGCTTTCCGCCGAGAGCTGCCGGATGGCTGTCATCATATTTTCAATAATGACAGGTGCCAGCCCTTCGCTGGGTTCATCAATCAGCAAAAGGCGATTGTCGGCGACGAGAGCACGTGCGATGGCAAGCATCTGCTGTTGTCCGCCCGAAAGGTTTGCGCCCGAAAGAGTAATGAGTCGTTTCAAATCGGGGAAGAGGCTGAAAAGCATTTCTTCTTTGCGGGCGTAGTCGCCCTTGTTGCGCTCGGCAATCTTGAGGTTTTCTTCGACACTCAAGTCACGGAAAATAGCGCGATGTTCGGGGACGAAGCCGATACCCAACCTCGCAATGTCGAAGGAGGGTATTCCTTGAATTTCATTGCCTTCAAAGATGACTTTACCTTCGCGGGGAGGCGTCAATCCTAAAATAGATTTGAGTGTAGTCGTCTTGCCCGCGCCATTACGCCCTAACAAAGCGGTGATACTGCCTTTCGGCACACTAACGCTCACGCCTTGCAAGATGTGATACTGACCGATGAAGGTCTGGATATTTTGTACTTCGAGGATATTTTCCATAGCAGTCTCACACATTCAATTTGTACAAACCGCCGAGGTACGCAGTCTGGACAGTTTCGTTGGCGGCGATCTCGGCGGGCGTACCTTCTGCCAAGACTTGTCCCTGATGCATAACAGTGATGACATCCGAGACGCTCATGACCACGTTCATGTTGTGTTCAACAAGCATGACTGTTTTATTCCCCGCCTTCTGGATTTCTTGAATGAGCGCAATTAATTCGGGAACTTGCTCGGCAGCCATACCGGCGGTTGGCTCATCAAGAAGTAGCACTTCAGGGTCGGGGGCAAGGATCATCCCTAACTCTAGTTTACGTTGATCACCGTGTGGCAAGGTTCTCGCGAACGTACCGGCTCGATTTGCAAGCCCGACGCGTTCGATGACTTCCTGCGTGCGTTCTTCATATTTTTTAAAAGAAAAAGCATCACGGAAGAATTTGAAATTATCCTTGCCCAATGCTTGGCTAGCAAGGCGGATATTCTCAAAGACAGTCAGATTAGGGAAGATATTGGTAATCTGGAAGGAACGCCCGATTCCAAAATGGATGGTGCGATGCACAGGCTGATGCGTAATGTCACGCCCTTTGAAAAGTACCTGTCCGCTAGTCGGCTCAATATTGCCGCTCAACAAATTAAAGAAGGTTGTTTTGCCTGCCCCATTGGGACCAATGATGGCGTGCAAACTGTTCTTACGCACCTTGATGCTAACATCCGCAACAGCGACCAATGCACCAAACTCTTTGCGTAAATTGACAGTTTCAAAAATAATCTCTGGACT
The DNA here is from genome assembly GCA_029933275.1 of Anaerolineales bacterium. Lineage (GTDB taxonomy): Bacteria > Chloroflexota > Anaerolineae > Anaerolineales > Villigracilaceae > Desulfolinea. The sequence goes on from JAOZOM010000177.1 coordinate 3,921, forward strand.
CATAGGTTTTTCCAACTGATTAGATTTTGTAGCAACGACTTCAAGCGTCTTTAAATAAAAACGTTTGAAGTCGTACCTACAAGATAGGATAAGTCCCCAAGGGCTAAACACCCTCGGGGACTTTCGTTTTA
>JAOZOM010000548.1 GCA_029933275.1 Anaerolineales bacterium
GCAACCAAATTTTCTTTTTTGTCGTTGAGTACTACACGCTGAGAGAGTTTCGCGGCGTTCTCTGGCTCGATGGTCGCCCAACAGCCGGTGGCAATGATTTCTTTAATACCAGCATTACTTGCGCGCCGAATTACTTTGCGAGAATCCGCCGCCGCCGCAGAAGTGACTGTACAAGTATTGACAACCGCCAAATCTGCTTGCGTGGCTTCGCCAACGATTTCATGTCCCGCGGCGCGAAATTGCCGCGCCATTCTTTCAATTTCTGCCTGATTGAGTCGGCATCCGATGGAATCTAGGTAAATTTTCATGGAGGGGATTTTATCTTAGTTTGGAGAAAATAAAAAAACCTTAACCCCAAAGGACACAAAGGCTCACAAAGTTAAAAACAAAAAAAGCTTTTTCTTCGTGCTCCTTCGTGCCTTCGTGGTTAAAAACGTACTATTTCTCCATCCCATTCTCAATCTTCTTTTGCAAATGCTCAGGCCACGCAGAAATATCTTCGGAGGGATAAATTTTTATCTCTGCGCCATTTTGTTGAAGCAAATCATCCCTTTTACAGCCCAAAATACTCTTCGCCGCAGACAAACCCGAAGCCGTCACCCCCGCCACGCCGTGACTAATGGTATTCGCCCCGCATAGGAACAAGCCCTCAATCTCCGTGCGGATTTGGAAAGATCCCGGTCCCACCTGCCGCCGACTTTTAGAAATCCCATATTGGTTGCCACGCGTCGCGTTGATATAGTGTTCATTCGTCAGCGGGGTCGCCAAGTTCCAAAAAACGATATGCTTCGTTATCCCTGGCACAAATTTCTCTAATTTCCTAAATAATTTCTCCGCCAACTCTTCTTTTTCAGCTTCATACGCGGCGGGGCGCGCCCCATAATCCGAATCCGACCACTGCTCAAAGGCAGCGTAATCCACGAAGGTAAACGCCTCGCAAGTGTGAACGCCTCCGTGCATTTTCGAGGGGTCTTTCAGAGTCGTCACCGTCAAAAACATCGAAGCAGGCTCATCGGCACGCAAAATATAATCGCTCA
>JAOZOM010000178.1 GCA_029933275.1 Anaerolineales bacterium
ACTTTTTACCCCATCATTTCTTGCTTCACGGTGCGGTATAAATTCTCGGCTTTTAGCTCATCCAGCGTATAACAGGGCGCATCTAAGTGGTCGGCTAAATTTTTCGCTAGCCCTTGATCGAAAGCCTCATGCTCCATATTCACCACGATACTGCGGATATCGTTCTTGGCGATTTTATCGGCGAAAAAGTACGCTTCTTCGTTGGGCGGTTTGTCGCCGATTGCCACGTTTCCCGCGCCGTCTGTCATCACGATTAAAAGCGGTTCCACATCGGGATGCGTGTAGCTTTCTCTTTTTAGGATTTCGGATGCCATTAGCAGCCCCGCGGAAAGAGGCGTTTTTCCGCCGACAGGGATATTTACCAAAGCGCGTTGTGCAAGTTGAACGGAATTCGTTGGCGACAGGATGAGCGTGGCTCGATCTTTTTGGAAGACGATTAGCCCGACTCGATCGCGACGTTGGTATGCGTCCGTTAAAAGAGACAGGATTGCACCCTTTGTCGCGTTCATCCGCTCCGAAACTGCCATCGACCAACTGGCATCTAAAACGAAAAGAACCAAATTCGCCGATTTATTGACGCGGATTTTGCGTTGCCAGTCACTTTTTTTAATCGCAAAAGCGACTTTTTCGCGTTCTTCAACTCTTTCGCGTTGATAAGGCGCGGCGGCGCGTAAAGTGGCATCAAAAGCGATATCATCTTTGCGTCCGTTGGCTGGCGTGGCGCGGATATAGCGTCCGTGCTTCCGCTCGGTGCGTGTTGTAGACCGCCGCCCGGAATGACGGCGGGATAATTTATCGAGGGGGGTATTAAGAGAACGAGGTTTGAATGTTTCACCGGGGGTTACTTTTTTCCCGCCTTCCCACCAATTTGCATCGGTATGGGCAAAAACATCATCTTGGGGCGCAGCTTCAGGCTGACCTTGTGGTGCGCCTTCTTGAATATCTTCTTCGATTTTTAAGTTTTTTTTTCTTTACCCTTTTGCTCTGTATCTTCTTTTTCGTGCATTTCTTCTTCGGCGATAGCTTGACCGCGTAATTCTTCGATCCGTTCTTGGAGTTGTGTTGGCGTCATTCCGGCTTGTCCGAAAGGAGTGCTATTGACGCGATGCGGGAGAGCTAATTCTGCCGCGAGGGCGATATCCATATCGTTAATGGCGGTGCGTCCATCGAAAGCGGCTTGAGCGCGAGCGGCTTTCAGGATGACTAAATCGGCACGGTGACCATCCACGTTGAGGGAGGCGGTTAACGCGGCGATGGAGAGCAGATCGCGGCTGGAATAGGTGACTTTGCTGACAAGAGTCCGCGCATGGGCAATCTGCTCGGAGAGTTCTTTTTCTTTTTCTTGCCATGCGGCGTGAAAAGCAACAGGGTCTTCTTCAAAGGCGAGGTGTCGTTCCATGATGGCAACGCGTTCGCGTGCACCGCGAATCCCGACAATATCTACTGAGAGGGCAAATCTATCGAGGAGTTGGGGACGTAAATCGCCTTCTTCGGGATTCATCGTGCCAACGAGAATGAATCGGGCGGGATGCGAAAAGGAGATGCCTTCTCGCTCGACGATATTCATGCCCATTGCGGCGGAATCGAGGAGGACATCTACAACGTGGTCGTCGAGGAGGTTGACCTCGTCAATATAGAGTAGGCCGCGATTGGCTGAGGCGAGAATTCCTGCATCGAAATGGCGTTCACCTTTTTGGATAGCTTTTTCGATGTCGAGGGTGCCGACCACGCGGTCTTCGGTGGCGGAGACGGGGAGGTTGATGAAAGGAATCGGTCGCTTTTTTGACGGAAGCAAGCCTCCGGTCCCCGCGCGTTCCCTACATTCCGTACACCAACTCGCGGAATGTTCTGGGTCGCATCCGAATCGGCATCCATCCACTACTTGAACATCGGGGAGGAGAGCGGCTAGGGCACGCGCAGCAGTCGACTTGGCTGTGCCGCGCTCCCCGCGAATCAAGACTCCGCCAATGCGAATATCAACGGCGTTGAGAATAAGGGCGCGCTTCATGCGTTTTTGCCCGACTATGGCGGTAAATGGGTAGATGTTTGGCATGGTTGGCATTATAAACGCTTGGGAAGGCTTGTCAAGTTATTGGTTAGACTGTATAATGCGGCGTATAAATTTTGAAAGTTGGAGTTGTTGAATATGGAAGAGAACGATGCCCCCAAAGGGCAAGAAGTGGTGGAAGAAACTCCCCAAGAGCAAGAAGTTGTAGCCGCCGAAGTACCGCAACAAGAAGAAGTTGTTGATGTACAAGAGGATGAAGATGTCGAAGAAGAGATGCAGAGTATGGCTGAACTTCTTGACGCTGAGGAATACAAAGTTGACTTGCCGCAGCGGGGCGAGATTCGTACAGGTGTAATTGCCAGTATTGGTCCGAGCCAAATTTTAGTTAGTATCGGTGCAAAATCGGAAGGTGTGATTGCCGGACGAGCTTTAGATGAAATGTCTTCTGAGGTGATTAAATCACTGGAAGTTGGACAGGAAATCGAGGCTTATGTCCTTAATCCTGAAGATAAGCATGGAAACGTGATTCTTTCTTATTCGCGCGCTGTTGAGATGCGTGCGTGGAAACTTGTTTCTGAGATGCTGGCGAGTGAAGAGGCTTACGAAGGTAAGGTTAGCGGCTATAACAAAGGTGGTTTGTTGGTAGACGTTGAAGGTTTGCGCGGTTTTGTGCCTGCTTCGCAGGTGAGCGCGGTGCGTCGCAGTCTGGCTGTTGGTGCGACTCCTGAACAACGCTGGGCAAAGATGCACGGTGAGCCAATTCTTGTTCGTGTGATCGAGGTTGATCGTGAACGCCGCCGCCTGATTCTTTCTGAACGTGCCGCAAGTAACGAGTCTCGCCAAGCAGTGAAAGAACGCGTGATTTCTGAATTGAAAATCGGTGATTCTTATACCGGTCGCGTGACCAGTTTGGCGAATTTCGGCGCATTTGTGAATATCAACGGTGCGGACGGACTTGTTCACCTCTCTGAAATCTCTTGGGAACGTGTAAAACACCCCAGCGAAGTTCTCGAAGTTGGGCAAGAAGTGCAAGTAAAGATTATCAGCATTGATGAAGAAAAGAAACGCATCGGGCTTTCTTTACGCCAATTGCAAGATGACCCGTGGAAATCTCGGATTGCGAAATTCCAAGTTGGGCAACTTATCGAAGGTAAGATTACTCGTTTGACTAAGTTTGGTGCGTTTGCTCGAATCGATGACGATGTGGAAGGTTTGATCCACGTTTCTGAGATTAGCGACCAACGTGTTGAGCATCCCAAAGAAGAACTCAACGAAGGTGATGTGGTTAGCTTGCGCATCATCCGCATTGAAGCAGATCGCCGCCGCATTGGTTTGAGTATGCGAAAGGTTGACTCCGCTGCTTATGTGGATAAAGATATGAAAGCTCTTGCTCAGGCTCTTGCTGAAGTGAATGCTCCCGAGGCCACTGAGGAAGTTGCTGTAGAGGAAGCTCCCGTTGAAGAGACTCCCGTAGAGGAAGCTCCTGCTAAAGAAGCCGCTGTTGAGGAAGTTCCTGCCGAAGAGACCCCCGCTGAAGAAGCACCAGTAGCAGAAGAGGTTGTTGAAGAAACTGTTGCAGATGCCCCATCTGAACCTGATGTCTTGAAAAAGCTGGAAGGGATTGGTCCCAAAGTGGAACAAATTCTCAACGAAGCAGGTATCACAACTTATGCTGAATTAGCAAAATCAGATGCAGAAAAGTTGCGTGAAATCCTTGCCGAAGCTAAACTCCAGATGATGAATCCTGATAGTTGGGCTGAACAAGCTGGTTTAGCCGCTAAAGGCGATTGGGATGCTCTTGAGAAATTGCAAGACGAGTTAAAGGGCGGGCGTCACGTTTAGTCCCTATTGAACCAAATATTAACCCCGACAAGTTTTATATTTGTCGGGGTTTTTCTTTTTAATGGCTTTTTTAGAAGATGCGGGGAGGCTTTCTGTTTTTAACGCGAATTACGCGAATGGGCGAATTTCACGAATAGAAACCTTGAAAATGTATTTTGGAAAATGATGTTTTAGATGCTGGCACCGCGTGGGGATTA
>JAOZOM010000549.1 GCA_029933275.1 Anaerolineales bacterium
GGTCCAACTCAGTTGTCTTTGATCAAGCCGAAAACCGTATGCACGCACAGAAAGCGGTTATGGCGTTGACGATGAGGTAGACGTGATTCGTGTTGCGTGTTTCGTGAAAAATTTACGCAACACGCAACACGTAACACGAAAGAGGAAAAATGACCGAAAAAAAAGTAGCCGTCCTCGCTGTTGGCGGGAACGCGCTAATCGTAGATAAAACGAAAAAATCAATCCCCGACCAATTTGATGCTATTAAAGAAACGATGAGCCATATTGCCGGGATGATCGAAGATGGCTGGGATGTCGTCATCACGCATGGCAACGGGCCCCAGGTTGGGTTTATCCTTCGCCGTTCTGAATTGGCAATGCACGAACTGCATCCCGTCCCGATGGATTATTGTGGCGCAGATACACAAGGCGCGATTGGATATATGGCGCAGAAAGCATTGCGTAATGAATTCAAAAAACGCGGCATTGATAAGACAGCCGTCACCGTTGTGACGCAAGTCGAAGTCAGCGCAGATGACCCCGCCTTTCAGAACCCTGCCAAACCCGTTGGCTCTTTCCTCGACGAGGAAACCGCCAAAGAGCGCATGGCATTGGGACAGGCTTTCGTAGAAGATGCCGGTCGTGGCTGGCGCAGAGTTGTGCCCTCCCCATTGCCGATGAATATCGTTGAAGTCAGCGCAATCAAAAATCTGATAGATGGCGGTTTCTCTGTCATCGCCGTTGGTGGCGGCGGAATTCCCGTTGTTGAAAAAGAAAACGGCAACCTGCGCGGCGTAGAAGCAGTTATCGACAAAGATTTTGCCTCCGGCTTGCTCGCCAATAACATCAACGCCGATTTGCTCATCATCTCAACCGCGGTTGAGAAAGTCGCCATCAACTTTGGCAAAGAAAATGAAGAATGGCTCGATGAAATGACAGTCGCCGAAGCTGAGAAATATATTGAAGAAGGTCACTTTGCCCCGGGCAGTATGCTCCCCAAAATTCAGGCAATTGTCAAATTCCTGAAAGAAGGCGGCAAAAAAGCCCTCGTCACCGA
>JAOZOM010000550.1 GCA_029933275.1 Anaerolineales bacterium
CCTCCACGCTCTAGCCGCCGTCCTTCGCGTAGCATACTCAAAGAGTGCGGCGGCGGTTTTGGGAGAACCCCTGCGCCGAGGACGGCGCAGAGAGCGTGGGGAGAATTGCAATTAACTTATTTTACAATGTAGTAAATTCGTGTGCCCGTTGCCAAACAACAAGATTTCTAAATCCTTTCCATCCCGCGAATAATTTTGAGCCATTTTACCTCTCCTTGAGGTTTAATAATTGGTGACCAACACCATCTTTGCGTCCCTTGAGCTTTTGCTCCCCTTTGCTCCTTTGCAGCCTTTGTCACCCTTGCATCCCTTGTCACTCCCGTATCCCCAGCAACGCAGTCAACAACATCGGATCAAGATCAATTTCAGGCAAATCAACTTTGTACAAGGATGAATTTTCAGCACGCTCACGCAGGGATTTCCACAACAATTTCCGCTCATCGTTTTGGACTACAAGGTCGTTCAGGGTTTTGGCTTGAAGGAGATATTCGCCAGTTGTGTAGAGGAAGGTTAGGCGTTTCCATTTTTTCGCCAAAATGGGATTGGGCAATTTCTCCAGCGCGCCGAGTTGGATCTTGTAATATTCTTCGTGGGCGCGGGGATGATCGGCTTCGTCACGCAGAAGTTCGGCGCGGGAGGCGAGTTCGTGTCCACGCACGGGGACGACGAATTCGATCTGCCCGCCACGCGCGCCAAAAGCCGAGGGCTGGTAAAAAGCCAAATAATCAACGGAAACAACTTTGGGCGCGGTGCGAAGCGGAATACGGTACCAGCCCAAAAGGCGCGCGATTTCCATATCCCGGGGAGAAGGGATAAGGCAGACGAGAATTAAATCCGTAGGAGAGAGCATAGTCCTATTCTATCGCATATTCGATATTCGTATCGTTCGCTTTATTCGGGTGGCGAGGTGAGATCATCTCCCACCGATGAGCAGAATGGAAGGCGATGAAGCGGTGAGATAACCGCATTATAAATGAAACGGGTGTGTTTCAAATGCTTTAGAGAAAACTCGTGTAACGTGTAGCGTGTTCCGTT
>JAOZOM010000551.1 GCA_029933275.1 Anaerolineales bacterium
ACTAAAAAGCAAGGGAAGATTAGGCATCGTCGCCCTCTCCAAGCAAGATTGCCGCGCGGTACGCATCTATGAATGGTTTCATCAAAAAACGCCAAAGATTGTCGATTGCCGCCCGATCTACGCAAAAGAAAGTCTTGAAAGTGCAGGGTTCAAAATTAGCAGTAGTCAAGAAATGAAAATGTGGGGACTTCCGGTTAGTATACTTATCGCTCAAAAGTAAATCATCAAAAACAACAGAAAATATGATCTTATTCACTTCTCCACCCTATTCGCGTAATTTGCGTTAAAATACCTCATATTCACCCTCGTTTGCGTATACCAAAATATCTCCAAAGGATAAACCATGACCACCCCCGCCCCCCTCCCCCAGCCATTTCTCCCCCTCGAATCTCCCGAAGCCACGCTTGAAAAAGTTGGCGGCAAAGGCGCAAATCTCGCTCGTCTTGCACGCGCGGGTTTCAACGTCCCTGGCGGATTCTTCATCCCGACCGAATCCTATAAAAACTTCGTAGAAGAACATAAATTGGATGCAAGCATCCGCGAGGCTCTAGCAGATTTGGATTTTAACGACCCCGCCGCTCTCAAAACAGCCTCCCAGCGGATTCGCTCTCAATTTGAACTTGTTTATGCCCTTCAGGGTACTCCCGCTTCCCAAACGATGCGCGACACCCTCTTCATCGCCTACAACTGGATTGGCGCGCCGCCAGTCGCCGTGCGCTCTTCCGCCACCGCCGAAGACCTGCCCGATATGTCCTTCGCCGGTCAACAGGACACCTACCTTAACATCATCGGCGCAGATGCGCTCACAGATTCCGTTATCGCCTGCTGGTCTTCACTCTGGACAGCGCGCGCCATCGGCTACCGCGCCCGCAACGAAATCCCGCAAGAAGACGTGAGCCTCGCCGTTGTCGTGCAAAAAATGGTCGAAGCCGAAGTTTCAGGCGTGATGTTCACCGCCAATCCCCTCTCCGGCAAACGGGATGAAATCGTTATAGATGCAACTTTCGGCTTGGGCGAAGCCCTCGTCAGCGGGC
>JAOZOM010000552.1 GCA_029933275.1 Anaerolineales bacterium
AACGAGAATTATCGTCTGGAGTAAATTATGACTATTGAAATGCAAAAGGAAAAAGATTTTGTAAGCGCAATTGGTGAAATTGCTATTGATATGCCACTTGCTCGAATCGTGCAACTTTATGAATTTGCGCTGTTTCTCAAATCACATCCGCTCCCTGCTGAAGAAAGCATTGAGGAAATCATTGCCGACGAAGCCTTGTGGGATAAGCAATTCGCAGATACCAGTGATGAGAGTTTCTCTGCACTAGTTGCTTCTGTAGAAGCTGAAATTAACAAAGAAGGAACGCAGCCGATGTTCGACGTAAATGGTTCTTTTGTTGAGCAAAGATGAAATCACGTACTCTCAAATCATTTTGGAAACACTATTGGGCTTTACCAGCAAAAATTCGGCAGCAAGCACGAAAATCCTATCAAATGTGGCGTGAAAACCCAAATCTTCGCGGTTTGTATTTCAAGCGCGTGAAGAAAAGCCAGCCTATATATTCAGTACGCATTGGATTATCTTATAGAGCATTGGGATTACTCAAGGCAGATACGATAACATGGTTTTGGATTGGAACCCATGATGAGTATGATCGTTTGATTGGGTAAGATGATTGTGTTTAAAAAATATGCAAAAAACTAAAATAGAAACGGAAGATGAGATGCGCCCAGAATATGACTTGAAAAGTTTACAAGTCAGAAAAGTAGGGGCAGGCAGGAAAGGCTTTGGGAATTTCATTCATTTGGAAAAAGATGTTTATCAAATGTTTCCAGATTCTGAATCTGTTAATGAAGCATTAAGATTTTTAATGAGAATTACGAAGGAAAACCAACCCACTTCCTTGAAAACCAGAAAACTAGCCTAATAGAACATATTTAGCCAAAAAGCCCTGTTCCTTTTTCGAGGAGCGGGGCTTTTAGATTCATGGAGAACAACTGACTGTAGGTTTGAGCGTCTCTACGAGCTTAATCCGCTTTTGTGCGCTGGGTTGCCATGTCAGCGGGTGAAATTTTACCCCGCAACCGCCATCGGCACCTGATTCAACGAAGTG
>JAOZOM010000553.1 GCA_029933275.1 Anaerolineales bacterium
CTCCGTGTACAAAAAATCCTATACGATAGCCAAACCGGTAAAGGTCGCAAAGCCGCGTCCATTACGCATCCAACGCTCAACGGGATGGTCGCGGATATACCCATGACCGCCCAAAATCTGCACGCCGCGATCGGTGACCATCATCACCATATCGATTGCGCCGATTGCCGCAAGATAAGCTGATTTATAGGCATCTTCTTTATCATTATCTAATTTCCATGCGGCTTCCCATGTCAACATGCGGATGGATTCAATCTCTACCGCCATTTCTGCCATCATAAAAGCGATTGCTTGTTTCTGCGCCACTTTCACGCCGAAAACATCGCGCTCTTTGGCATATTCAATCGCATAATCGAGCGAAGCATGTGCCACGCCGACCGCCATCGCCGCCAAACCGACATGACTTGCCGCTAAAACGGCTCTAAAATCACCTTCAAGACGATTTTCGGCGGGAACGCGCACGCCGTCCAATTCAACATCGTATTGGGGCAGAGCGTGCATACTCATCAGCTTATTTTCTTCGCCAAGGGTCAAGCCTTCCGCGTCTCCGGGGACGATAAAACCTTGCGTCACGCCATCAACATTGGCATAAACAATCATCATTTCTGCGTCTTTGGCGTAAGGCACATAGGTTTTTTTGCCGTTAATGACAAATTCATCGCCATCTGCAACCGCAGTCGTTTTTAAATCAGTTGCGTCAAAGTCGAAAGAGGGTTCAATCATCGCGGCGGTGTAGGCTTTCCACTCCATCTCAATCACGGGCGGAATGAATTTCTCTTTTTGGGCTTCCGAGCCAGCCAACAAAATCGGTAAAACGAAGAGATTCGGGGTTAGCACTGCCATCGCACCGGGTAAATCGCCATAAGCGAGTTCCTCCGCCGCCAAAGCACCGGTTATGCTGGAGTAGTCTCCAAATCCACCATATTCTTCGGGAATCGAGGCTTGAAGCACACCCATTTCCCAGCCCTTCTCAATAAGACCATCAGGAAACTTCGCATGTTCCTCAGCCTCCTCCGCTGATGCACGCAAATC
>JAOZOM010000554.1 GCA_029933275.1 Anaerolineales bacterium
CACCCTAAAAAAAGAATTTGAAATGGCAGAAGATGCCCTCAATACCAAAAATCGCGGAAGAATGCGCGTCTGTGCGCGCCGAGCTGCGGGAATCTCCATTCGGGAATATCTGCTCTCGCGCGGAATTAAGCCCCCAAGCGTCAGTGCTTACGATTTACTAAAATACCTAGAAGAAATGGACGAAACGCCCCCCGACCTGAAGCAGGCTTCCGCTTATTTACGTTTGCGCGTTAATGAAGATTTCCGTCTCCCCGTAAACGTGGATTTGGTCGCCGAAGCAAAAAAAATCTGCACCGCCCTAACCCCAGATTGGGATAAATAAAAAAAGGAGCAAGTCTTTGACTTGCTCCTTTTTCTACATAAACTTATGCCCTTCGTCTTTTGCTACGGTTAAAAAAATAAAATAAGGCTCTCACAGTTGTTAGGATAACCATCGCAACCGACATCACGCTCCCAACGATGATGATGGTCAATTCCCAATTGCTGATACGTTTGGCTATACGATGCGGCTCAAGGCTCCCGATTCGCTCTCGGAGACGTTGCATCATATCCGTAGGCGGACGGATAGGAGTCAGCACACCAAAAAGCGAGTTTTCCAATTCACTTACTTCTTCTTTATCTGTCTGATCTACTCTGTTCATTTTTTTACTCCACAGGATAGAGAACAAGACCAATAGTGCCTGGTCCAAAATTAACTGCCAAAGAGAGTGAAAGATCTGTAAGAACAGCCTCTTTTACATTGAAGATTTTTTTGGCTTCTTCAAGCATAGCTTCTCCTGATTTGAGGGCGCGCGCGTGCAAGACACCTAAATAAACCTCTTTTTTTCCGTAGACATTCAAGCCCATTTCTAAAACACGATTCAAAGCCTTTCGACGCGTTCTCACCTTGCCAACCATATTTAGAACACCATCTTTGAGTGTAGCAACCGGTTTGATATTTAAGATTGATGCCAACGCAGCAGATAAAGTACCAATCCTACCGTTCATTCGAGCATATTCGAGCGTATCAAGTGTCAAAATAATTTGCACA
>JAOZOM010000179.1 GCA_029933275.1 Anaerolineales bacterium
TAATCTTAGTTACAACGATTACCATAGATTATTTCGCAGGCATTGGTTTAGAAAAATTTACAGGGAATAAACGAAAGTGGCTTCTTGCTACTAGCCTAATTGCAAATGTCGGTCTATTAGCTTTTTTTAAGTATTTCAACTTTTTCAACGCAAACTTACTTAATTTAGCTAATTTTATCGGCTGGCATTACCCAATCCATGCTCTTGAGATTATTCTCCCAATCGGGTTATCTTTCCATACATTTCAATCTCTTAGTTATACAATCGAGGTTTATAAAGGCAGACAAAAAGCGGAGCGGCATTTTGGTATTCTCGCAGAATATGTTTTGTTTTATCCGCAGCTAGTCGCTGGACCTATTGAGAGACCTCAAAACATTTTGCCACAGCTACATGCTGAACACAAATTTGATTACCAACGCGTTACTGATGGTTTAAAATGGATGGCTTGGGGAATGTTTAAAAAAGTTGTCATTGCCGACCGAATGTCTTTGCTGGTTAACCATGTTTATAAATCACCCAGTGACTATAGCGGGCCCATGCTCGTTTTTGCTACCCTTGCCTTTTCCATACAAATATATTGTGATTTTTCGGGCTACTCCGACATCGCTCTGGGGTCAGCACAAGTAATGGGGATTAAATTGATGAAAAATTTCTCTCACCCATATTTTGCGAAATCAGTCCCTGAGTTTTGGCAGCGCTGGCATATAGCCCTTTCAACTTGGCTGCGCGATTATATACATATCCCGCTTAGCAGAAAATTACTGACAAAAAACCGAGAATCTAAACGATTAAAATGGGCTTTTAGCTTGCTGGTCACATTTCTGGTAAGCGGTTTATGGCATGGAGCCGCATGGACATTCGTTATTTGGGGGGCATTACACGGGGTTTATATGGTCTTTACCGGGCTTGCAATTAACGCATGGCGCAATATCTCAACAAAATTTCCCCTACACTTCCCCCCACTATTGACAAATTTTCTATCCCGATTATTGACATTCCTTTTAGTTTCCTATGCTTGGATATTTTTCAGAGCATCCAATATAACTGACGCTAAATACATAAGCGCAAATATCTTTGTTGGATGGCACAGATTATTGGCAGATGGTCATAAAATTTACACCGTACTAATCAATGGTTTAGCTGAAAAAGGGATAAGTAACACGTTAGTAATGAAAAGTTCTTTTACCAAAATTGTAAATTTGCTAACCCCTGAAAGTCCCCCCTTTGTTCTTCTTACCTTGTTTCCTCTCGTTATTTTTCTTGTTATAGAAATCCAACAATATAATAAAGATTTCTTAGAAAAGTTCAACTCTTGGCCTAAACATCTACGTTGGCTATCCTACGCTACCCTAATCGCCACAACCCTTATATTTGGTACTGCTTACGCAAACACATCTGGGCAAGCTTTTATCTACTTCCAATTCTAATAACTATGCCTACTTCTAAAAACGTTCTCACACTTTTTAAAAATATTTTTCTCATTACATCTCTTAGCACAAGCATAATCGTAAGTGTTTTTATAGCGATTCCCCCAGACCCTACACAATACTATCAAAGCAGTGTTCACAAAGTAGAACTATTAAAAAACACGCCCGCTCCAAGAATCATCTTATTTGGCGGTTCCAACGTAGCTTATGGAATTGACAGCTCTCTTATTCAAGAAGAAACGGGATTGCCCGTTATTAATATGGCTCTTACTGCAGGGCTGGGGGTTATTCCTGTAAGGGAAATAGAAGACTATCTTCAAAGTAACGATATTGTTATCATCAGCCTTGAATATGGAATCATAACGGAAGAGCAATTTACAAACGGAACAGCTTCTGAATTCGCCAAGTGGTTAGAGTATTCTCCCCAAAGGGCAAAATATCTACACCGTCCAGTCATTGAGTTGCCTAAAATCTATTTAATCATGCTACAAAACCAGGTTAACCGCCAAGCAAGTATATTTATTCACGGGGGTATTGATCGCGGCATCTACTCAAGCAAAAATATTGATTCTCATGGCGATGTAGTTGGGCACTTAGATAAACCGAATGTAGACCCATCCACATTAAGATCTACTCGGTACAACGTTACTCCACACTTAGAGTATCCTTACGTTTTTTTAGAAAACTTCAACCAATATGCTCAATCTATCAACGCACATGTTTTTTTTGAAATGCCCGCAAGTCGACAAACCAATTGCGACGCTACTGGTATAGAAGATATAAAAATTTTCTATGATGTTTTCTTAGAGAAAACTACAATACCTATACTCACCCCCATAGATCAACTTTGCTTCCCTGATAAATACTTCTTTGACTCCATCTACCATCTTGACGCTACAGGAAGGCAGATCAGGACAGAACGAATAATCTCTGGTTTGCGCAAAAATAGCCCTTCACTTTTCGCGCCCTAGGAAAGCTAAACAAAAATTGTCAAATCGTTAGATTTTTTCTCCCATGTATAAGTACCTGAGCAAAAGTTTTTGGCTCATCTGTAAAAAACGTGCAAGGACAACATAAATGTCACGCCATGCTCTGTAGCGCAAGATTTATCTTGCGCTTTTGCACAGATGTTACACAAGAGCCAAGTTTTTTAGCATTTTAATAATCGTAAAATAACGCTACAATCTGCCCCCTCAATCCCCCTCGCGAAGCATCCTTTAGGGTAAATTCGACAGTACCATCATCGCATTTGGGGAAGGCTGGGTAGAGGCAAGTTTTGTCAAATTATTTATGCTCGGGTACTTATCGAAGTTTAATAAAGGAAATCATCACCCTAAAAAGTGATTTTTGACCAATCCCCCGCAAAGAATTTTCAGAGTATAATGACGTAAAAAATTCACAAGGAGTATTCCCTTGACAGACCCCCGTGTACGAAAGTTCGCAGAAATTTTAGTTAATCACTCCGCCCGAATCGTCAAAGGCGATAGAGTGCTAATCGAAGCCTCGCAAGCCGCTCTTCCGCTCGTGCGTGAGCTTTATATCCAGATTCTCGAAAAAGGCGGGATGCCGCATCCAATGATAACCATCCCCGAAGAAAAAGAACTCTTCCTCGCCCACGCCAGCGACGAGCAACTCGATTACGTCCCCCCTTTCCTCAAAATGGCATACGAGAATTTCGAATCCCGTATCCGCGTCCACTCCGCAACCAATACGCGCGCCCTAACCAATGTAAACACAAACCGTTTGCAACGGCACGGAAAAGCCTTTGGCGAAATCACCGCGATCCAAATGCGGCGCGGCGGTGTAGGCGAATTCAAATGGGTCACCACCCTCTTCCCCACCGAAGCCTATGCCCAAGATGCCGAAATGAGTCTGAGCGATTACGAAGATTTTGTCTATCGCGCTTGTCACGCCAACGAAGATGACCCAATCGCATTTTGGAACAGTGTTCTAGATAACCAGCAAGCCGCGATTGACCATATTCAGGGACATAATCAAGTTATCTTACGCGGTCCCAACGTAGATTTGAGTCTCTCGATTAAAAACCGCACTTTCCTGAACTCAGCCGGCATCCACAATATGCCCGATGGCGAGATTTACACAGGTCCTGTTGAAAATTCGGTCAATGGTTGGGTCAAATTCACCTATCCTGCCATTTATAACGGTGTTGCAGTCGAGGGCGCAGAACTGACCTTTAGCAATGGCAAAGTCACCAAAGCCAAAGCGGATAAAAATCAAGATTTTCTGCTAAAAATGCTTGAAACTGATGCTGGCTCTCACTATTTAGGCGAGTTCGCCATCGGCACCAATTTTGAAATTGACCAGTTCACCGGTCAAATTCTCTTCGATGAGAAAATCGGCGGCTCCTTCCACATGGCACTCGGCGCAAGCTATCCCGAAACCGGTGGCAAAAATAAAAGTGCCATCCACTGGGATATGATTTGCGATATGCGCGAAGATGCCGAAATTTTGGTAGACGGGGAGTTATATTATAAGAACGGGAAATTTGCGTTCTAAAAACAGTTTTCAAGTTTAAAAGTTAAAAGGTTGGAAAGTGTAAACTTTCCAACCTTTTTTATTT
>JAOZOM010000020.1:0-1086 GCA_029933275.1 Anaerolineales bacterium
TTATATGAAAAAAAACATTCTTATCGTTGGCTCTGGAGCGTTGGCGACTCTGTTTTCCGCAAAACTTTCGGCAGGCGGGATTAATATCACCCTATTCGATGAGTGGGAGGAGGGAGTAGCCGCGTTAAATGAACAAGGGGCACGTTTGGTAGATGCCAAAGGGGAAGAAAAAAGCTGCCCCGTCCGCGCGGTGAGCGATATTTCAGCATTAGCAGATATTCACCATGCGCTCGTTCTCGTCAAATCGTGGCAAACGGAGAAAGTTGCCAAGCAACTTGAAAAATGTCTCGCCGAAGATGGCATCGTGCTCACCCTCCAAAACGGGTTAGGGAATGGGGAAGTTCTGAGCGATATTTTGGGCGCAGAACGTGTTGCACAGGGTGTGACAGTTGTGGGCGCATCTCTGCTGGAGCCGGGGCGCGTCAAAGTGAGCGGAGACGCGCGGGTTTCGGTGGAAACGCATCCACGTTTGGGGGACATTAATGCGTTTTTAACGGGAGCAGGTTTCAATCTCACGCGCGTCGCGGATGTTCAATCCTTAATCTGGAGTAAATTGGTGATTAACGCGGCAATCAATCCACTGACTGCGCTTTTAAACATTCCTAATGGAGATTTACTAAAAATCCCGGAAGCCAAGAAGATGATGGGAAAATTAGCGCGGGAGGTAGCATCCCTCGCGGAGGCGCAAAATATCCCACTCAGTTTTGAAAATCCTGTTGAGGAAGTCGAAAGAGTGGCTATGTGCACAGCGTCTAATACCTCTTCGATGCTGGCGGATTTAAGGCGAGGTGCGCCCACTGAAATTGATGCGATTTGCGGCGAGATTACGCGCGCGGGCGAGAATTGTGGAATCCCCACGCCTTTGAATAGTTTTTTCTGGCAACTTATAACGGCAAAGGTTAATCGTGGTAAGATTCTGAAAATCTAAAAAAACGGGAGCTTTCTTCTCATGCGAAAACGGTTGATTTTTCTTCTAGTACTGAGCTTTTTATTCATCTCGACACGGGTCTCGGCACAAAGCAATGTGCAAATTAAAGAACTAAGTATCCAGTTTTGGCCCGAATATGACCGCCCTGAAATGCTGGT
>JAOZOM010000020.1:1186-14802 GCA_029933275.1 Anaerolineales bacterium
CGGTTCTAATCGAAATTTCTCTTTTAGATGGGAAGATGATGTCGCGGTAGAGAATTTATTTATCGAAGTTCAACAACCGCTTAGCGCAAGAAACTTCAAAACAACCCCTACTTTGCCCGATACGAGAGAAGATGAACTCACTTATCACACTTTTTCGGCAGGTGGAGTAAAAGCAGGTGATATTTTTGGATTAGAGATTTCTTATGAAAAGGATAATGATAATTTGACGGTCTCTTCGATGCCAATCGAAGTTGTCGGTGCGCCTGAAAACGGTGCAGGGAGTTTTTCTTTGAGCGATTCTCTCCCTATGATTTTAGTCGGCATGGGTATACTCTTAATTGTCGGCGGACTACTTTATTTCTTTTTAGCTGGACGTAGCAACCATCGCGATGGAAACACTCGCAAACGTCATGCTCCCAGTACAGTTTCGTCTGGCGGGAATATCTACTGCCATGAGTGTGGCAGTCGCGCTAGTGCGGGAGATAAATTTTGCCGCTCTTGTGGCGTTAAGCTGAGGGTTTAATCCGCAGATGGCGCGGGTTTTATTTCTGCGAAAGTTCAACAGGTAATAAAAACCGGAGACGAATATTCGTCTCCGGTTTTTTATTAAAATTTAGACACGGAATCACGCGGGTTTTACGGAGTTTTTAATCCGCGTTCTCAATGACATCTGTGCCTAGAAAATTTATAATCCAGCTGCTTCTCTCAGTTCATCGGCTTTATCGGTGCGCTCCCAAGTAAATTGGACATCTTCGCGTCCGAAATGACCATAAGCTGATGTCTGGCGATAAATCGGTTTGCGGAGGTCAAGATCACGGATGATCGCACCCGGACGCAGATCAAAATGCTCGCTGACCAACTTAGCAATATCTTCGTCTGAGATTTTTCCCGTACCAAAGCTTTCCACATTTACAGAAAGCGGATACGCCACACCAATCGCGTAGGCAACTTGAATTTCGCAACGATCTGCGATACCAGCCGCAACAATATTTTTTGCCACCCAACGAGCTGCATACGCAGCAGAGCGATCTACTTTAGTCGCATCTTTACCAGAGAATGCGCCGCCACCGTGGCGACCCATCCCGCCGTAGGTATCAACGATGATCTTACGACCTGTCACACCGGCATCACCCATTGGACCACCAATCACAAAACGTCCAGTTGGATTGACGAAAATTTTCAAATCGTCATCTACCATATCGGCAGGCAAAACGGGGTTGATCACATGCTCGATAATCGCGGCGCGAATATCTTCTTGAGAAATTTCGGGTGCATGTTGCGTGCTAACAAGAACTGTATCTACGCGTTTCGGTTTCCCTTTGGAATACTCAATCGTAACTTGGCTCTTCCCATCAGGGCGTAACCATTTCAAAGTCCCGTTTTTGCGAACTTCGGTTAAGCGTAAGGTCAATTTATGTGCCAAATAAATCGGCATTGGCATCAGAGTTGGGGTCTCGTTGCAGGCAAAACCAAACATCATGCCCTGATCACCCGCACCAATCGCTTCAATTTCCGCTTCGGTCATTTCGCCGGATTTCGATTCGAGAGCCTCATCAACACCCATCGCGATATCTGGGCTTTGGCTGGCAACCGCAGAGAGAACGCCGCAAGTATACCCGTCAAAACCTTTTTTGCCGCGGTCATAACCAATCCCAACCACAACCTCGCGAACGAGTTTATCAAAATCTACATACGCTTTGGTCGTAATTTCACCGAGCAACATCACATAACCAGTCTTAATCGCGGTCTCGCAAGCCACGCGTGAAAGCGGATCTTGCTCCAAACAAGCATCTAAAACAGCATCACTGATTTGGTCGCACATTTTATCAGGATGACCCTCCGTCACAGATTCAGATGTAAACATCAGGCTTTCGGAAGTCATAAAAGTTGTACTCATATTTCACCTCGTAAAAACAGAAAATGCCCCTTCAAGTATTTGTGAAAGGGCATGATATGCAAAAAACGCACGGCTGCCCTCTCATCTTCCAGAAAATTTCACTGCCGGACTTGGCACCTTAATTTTATAAAATAAAACTAGGTTGCCGAGGCATCGTAGGGCCGGTCCCTCCGCCTCTCTGGATAAGAGTGCCGTAATTGGGGCTATTAAATTGTGGGCGGGAGTTTACCATAACGGATAAAACAAGTCAAATTTTGGATGCGGAGTCTCGCCCCTAAATTTAGGCTTGCCTCCGCTGAATAAACTGAATCTGTGAAAACTGCATTTCTCGTTAAAAAATGCCTCCCCCGAATTTTTAAATCCGGAGGAGGCTGGGGAGGGAGGCTGGCAGAAAAAAGTTTCTCTACCAGATAAAGCTAATTTAGCGGCAGCAGGCTAATTATCAGAAACGCAACGGAAACCAATCTTCGAGGAGGATTCCCCAGTATATTCAATAGATTCCATATCAGCGGCATCGGGGTTGGGTCCACTAGCAAATCCACGACTGGCAACTCGGATATCTTTCTCCACATCTTGATAAGAACCGCCACGAATAACATGACGGTAACCATTTCCGACCGCAGCAAGAGGACCGGTGGGGTTTGAGGCAACCGAGCTTCCATAATAATTGGCATCATAGAAATCGGAAATCCATTCCCAAACATTACCGGACATATCCAGCACACCGTAAAAACTGGCTCCAGCAGGGAAACTGCCTACACGAGTGACATCACGAATTTGATAATTAAAATTGGCTTGGGTAGAACCGGGACGTTCATCGCCCCAAGGGAAGTTGCGGAAATCATCACCACGTGCGGCGCGTTCCCATTCTGCTTCGGTGGGAAGACGTTTACCAGCCCATTCACAATAATCAACAGCATAACCCCAAGTAACATTCACAACTGGGAAATCTGCAAATTCATCGGTGTTGAAATAGGTATCGTGTTTTTCAGAGGCAAAAGTGGTTGGCGGCTCACAAGCACCCGCTTGGACACAAAGCATATACATCGCGTTGGTCACTTCGAGTTTATCCATCCAAAAAGCGGACATGGTAACTTGATGATCGGGAGTCTCGTCTTCAGCAGCGTTCGCATCAAGTGCGCCCATGCGGAAACTACCGGCGGGAATAAAGACCTGCACCATACCATCCACAGGAGAAGTGCGCTCTGTACCAGCTTCGGTATCTTCGGCGACAGATTCTCCCGCTTCATTCTGGATAACCTCTGCGGTCGGAATGGCGGTATTAATAGGAATTGGGGTCGGCTCAGCAGCACTCCCCCCACCACAAGCGGTGAGAGAAATAGCCAAAACCACTAGAACAAGAAATAGTTTTTTCATTAGAATTCTCCTTAATGTGTTTAAAAAGTCACTTTGAGTATAGCGGGGCGGTATTTTTTTTATTATCCCCCAATAGTCACAACTTAATGTTATTTTGCGACTTTCTGCGACCAAATAGTATATAATAGTCAAAATCAATCTAGCCACCTGACACTTTGGCTAAACGGTTTCTTAAATCTCACGCAAAGCCGCAAAATCGCCAAGAAAAACTTAAAAACTTTGCGTCTTAGCGGCTTTGCGTGAGGCAAAAAAACGCGATCCATGAAACTGTCAGGTAGCTAGAAAATCAATATCTAATTTCACCTCTTTCCCCGAGATTTATTATGACACTCCCCATCAAAAATATACGAGTTCTAATTATCTGCGACCAAACAGATACCGCTGCGCTACTAGGCTATATGATTCGAGAAAAGGGCTTGAACGCGGTCATCGAAACATCGGTACAACGCGCAATGGATCAAGCGATGAGCTTTACGCCCGACTTAATTGTGATAGATGTAAATGCCCCTCACGCAGAAAGAATCGCCCTTGTAAAAAACTATCGCGGCTTGAGCAAAAAACCAATTCTGCTCTTCCTCCCCGCTCACCATGAAACAGAAATTTTAGATGCCTATAGCGCAGGCGTAGATGAATGTGTTGTAAAACCGATTAGTCCCGCCATTTTTTTAGCAAAAATCACCTCTTGGGCGCGACGTAGCACCTCCACCCAAACCGCTCCGCTCAACACGCCAAAACTTCGCCTCGATTCTGCCAAACGTCTTGTTATCACCCCGCAGGGAGAAAAAATCAGTCTCACCAATCTCGAATTTCGCCTCCTACGCCTCCTCATGAGCAGACCCGAATACGTATTTAGGAACGAAGATATCATCACCACCGTTTGGGGTATTTCCGATACCAGCGACCAAACCGCATTAAAGAATGTCGTCTACAGATTACGCAAAAAACTCGGCAAAGAACGAGAATATATGATTCAAACTGCACACGGGGGCTACAATTTTATTGAAAACTAGCGCACAAAATCAAGCGCGTATTCCGCATCAAAATAATTCGGACGGTGCTTAAGAGCGAGTTCCCAATCGGCAACTGCGCCCGCCGCGTCCCCCTGCTGGAGCAGTGCCCAACCGTGCCAAAGCAATGCTTCCTCTGAATTTGGCGTGCGTTGCAACGCGTATTCCGTCAGAGTCAGCAAATCTTCGGTGCGATGATCCTGAAAAGACGCGATAAAAGGACCAAATTGATAGCGCATCATCCGCTGGGGGAGTCCCAAAGTGCGTGCTTCATCATACGCATTTGCGGATTCGGTGTACTGCTCAAAATAAAGCAAATTTGACCCCAAATTGAACCATACAAAAGCATCTTCCGGATTAGACGCAGTCGCGCGTAGGGATGCTTGCCACGCGTTCTCGCGGTTTTTTTCTTCATCCCAATCATCCCCCAATAAAACCTGCAACTCGGCTTCATCTTCTGGGAGATAAATCAGCAAATAGACGTGATTAAAAGGTCGCCAATCCTCTTCAAGAGTCTCGTAAGGGAGCTTCTGATTCGCCCCATGAAAAGAATCTTGCCCAATAAAGACTTCTTCGGCATCATCATAGCCTGTCAAAAGGATATAATGTGCCGCCCAAAGATCATCGTTGGGATAATAAGGCTCATCGAAGTGAAACGTTTCTTCAAGCAGAACCGGATATTCTGCCGCAATTAACTTTTTAAGCAGAGGCAAGCTCCCATTCACGCGATATTCCGCACGTAACCACCCCGCGTAATTGCGCACATAGTAAACCATTTCCTCCGGGTTCACGTTACGATCCTGCGGGATCGGTTTAATAATCTCAGAGATGTCAAATTGATCTCCATCCCAGCCATAATAGCGCAACGCCATCGTCAGGGATGCGGGTCCGCAATTATTCATATCCTGCAACTCATACGAGGGTACAGGGAGCGAAACCTGCGCGGGAATAGGTTTTGGCGTTTTGGTCGAAGTGGGTTGAATAGTCTCAGCAATCGAGATGGTCGGCGCGGGTTGACTAGTAGAACTAGCCAAACTAGTTGGTCTGGGCTGCGCGGTAGGAATCGGTTTAGCTGGATATACGATACCGCGTAAATAGGTCTTAGCAACTTCAATCCGCCAACTTAAACGCCGCTTAATCGGCGGGAATTGCGAAAGTGCAAGCCCTAAAATCACGAGGGCGATAAACCCTAAAAGTATTTTCTTTTTTGACATGCGGAGAGTTTACCAGAAGAATAAAGACACCAAGTGTTTTAAAAACACTTGATGTCCGCACCTGCGTAAAATTTATCTCTGCCCGTATTGATTTTTCTTATAATCCTGCATTGCTTTAATATCTTCTGCCGAAATCAGATGCGGTTTCCCAATGCTAAGAGCCAGAATATAAATTTGAGCAGCTTTTTCTACAACATGGCAAATTGTTAGCGTAGATTTCATGTCCTCGCCAACACATAGAGTCCCGTGATTAGGCAAAAGAACGGCATTCCGTTCTTCGCCCAAGCCGATTGCCACATTTTCGCCAAGTTCTTTTGTGCCGGGTAAAGCATATTTTGAACAAATGATTTTATCGCCAACGATTTGAGCAAAATCTTCGCTCACAGCGGGAAGTTCCATGCCATTCACACCCAAAACTGTTGAATAAAGCGGATGAGTGTGAATCACGGCATTCACATCCTCGCGAGCGCGATAAACGGCAATATGCGTCTCTTTTTCAATAGAGGGGACGCGTTTTCCATCTACGATATTTAATTCAAGGTCTAAGACGACAATATCACTGGTTTTGATTTCGCGATAATCCATACCGCTGGGGCTGATATAGACCAATCCTGTTTCGACATCACGGATGCTGATATTCCCCCATGTCCCAACGGTAAGACCTTCTGCAAGCATGGTTACACCAGCATCTACAACAATTTCTTTATAGCTTTCTTTGATTTTCATTTTTTATCCTTTTTCATATAGATTTACTTCCTGCTTTTTACACAGAAAGAACGCCAAGCTCTCGCTTGGCGTTTTTATCATTTAACCATGGGATTTTCTTCCACTTATCCAGCCTGAATTTGCGCCAAAACCTGATGATATTCATCCGCATTTGGCGGGTTCATGCTCAAAAGTTTTGTAATCGTCTGAATCGCATCTTCTTTATTATTGGCTTCCAAGAAAAGTTCCGCAGCGAGGTCAAAAGACTTAATCGCCTCGTCATTTTTACCGGAGCGAAGATATAACTCAGCCAACGCACCATGCAATTGCGGAATAGAATAATGCGTATTAATTAACTCTTCCAACAAAGCAATAGAATCATTTTCATCCGAAGAATGATCTTTTGCATATCTTAAATAATTATCCAATTCATTCAGAGCTTGTGGTTTCTTCGCCAATTTGAAATTCAAATCAATCAGGCTCATGCGAGCATCGCTATTTTCAGGGCTAAGAGTACGAATTTGCTCAAAAACGCGAATCGCCCGTTTCCAATCAAGACGTTGCATATCGATATCTGCCATGCGCTGCAAAATATGGACATTCCACGAATGTTCGGCATTTCCTTGTTGTGCGGCTCGCAATGCGGTCGTGTAGGTTTTGCGCGCCATATCCAACTCGGCAAGGCGATAGTAAATTTCAGCGAGATTAAGATATTCTCGAATCGCCTCGTCAATTTGACCGCGCGCGGTCAGTTGATCAATCAGTTTCGTGCGGGAGGAGAGATCCATCGGTGCAAGACGAATCATTTTACGCAGGAAAACAGTCGCTTGATGCGCTTCGCCGCGAATACTATATGCTTGCGCAACTACGTTGAATTTGGCTATCGCTTCTTCTTTTCGGTCTTCTTGGATAAGGAGATCGCCAATCAGCGAGTGGAGGGGAAGATAGGTTGGTGCGTAGGTAATCGCCTCGAAGGCTTCATCCATTGCGGATCGCATTCGACCTGAGCGTGCCAGCTCGTGGACGCGTGCCATTAATCCCAAAACTTGGCTACTCTGCGCCTGAATCAGAATCTCAGCCAGCGGCAGGAGCATCTCTCCATCTGATTTAGGAAGTTCTTTACGAGCCTCTACAAGATATTCTCGCCAATCTGAGCGCATGAGCATCTCACTGACGTTTTTACAAAGACGGAGGTGAACTTTCTCATCCTCTTCTCGCGACTGTGTTTCAATGAGCGGTTCGTAAAGTTGACGTAAGGAGTCCGCTTGCTCTTCGGGAACGAGCATCACGTCCGCGATTTTTAGGGCTTCGAGATACTCTGTTGCAGCCTCGGGGATACGCCCCAAATGCTTGAGATTCTCCCCCATCAACAAACGCGCCGCAAGCCCAAAGTCCACGTGCGATACCGCATGTTGAAGATGGCGCATCGCACTTTCGTAGCGTCCTCCCTCCGAGAGAAGCATCCCTAGATCAAAATAGAGGGCGGGATGTTCAAATCCGGCTAAAAGGGCGTGTCCTAACTCGTCCGCCGCAAGTTCATGCTGATTTTTCGATTGAGCATCAATCGCCTGTCCCAAGTGCATGATAACCTTGGTTTGCTCCAATTTTTTAAGCGATAGTTGCGAGGTACCGTGCATGATAGCTTGCAAGCCTTTTCGCACTTTTTGCTCATCTCCTTCACCGGAATACTCAAAGAGAATCTCGGCAAGAACAGTCATGGCTTTTTTGCGTGCTTCGGCAACAGGATTGAAATTGCTCGAAATTTCTTTTTTAGGTTCGTTCAACTTCTTCACTTGCGCCATCCGAAGCGGACCAGTGCCACCTTTGGGTCGAATCGGTTTCGGGAGCAATTGTCCGCTCGATAATAAGGCTTGGGCTTGTTGTGCCGCCTGATTACCTGGCATGATTTTTAAGGCTTGTGCGACAAAACCGTTGGCTTTATTCGTTTTTCCCGAACGCTGCATGAGACTGGCTAAGGCGATATATTCGGTTACGGCTCGTTCTTTATGCCCCAAACGCTCGTGGACCAGCGCAAGTCGAGAATGTGCCAAAATATTTTCTGGGTTGAGTTGCGTAACACGCGACCAGTTTTCTATCGCTTTGTTGACATCTTTTTGACTCAGGTATAAATCCGCGGCTTTGGTTGCGGATGCGACCGCCTCTTTAAGGTCTCCCATCCGTTCGGATAGTTGGGCGATTTTTTCAAACGGAATCGGGTCACTTGGCGAAATTTTGGCTAGACGCTGATAGATTCGCAGAGCTTCGTTAAAATCCTGCATTTGATAGAGTGCTAAACCCAAACTAGAAAGTGCTTTAGGATGATCGGGGATTTCAGTCAACGCGGCGCGGTAGGATGCCGCGGCTCTGCTCCATAACTGATCCCACGCTGCGGAATGACCTGCACTCATTGCTTTTTGAAAAAGTTCGCTTTTATCTGCCATAAATTTTTCTCGTGTTTTTTAAGACCTAAGACTTTAGACATCAGACTTCAACAAAAGCCCTTAGGTCTGCCATCTGATGTCTCAAATTACAAATCACCCCACCTTTTTCCAAATCGAGCATCGGTGGTAAGCGGGATGTCTAGCGAATAAGCTGATTCCATCGCGTTTTGAACGACCTTAATAGTAACATCTAATTCGCTTTTCGGACATTCTATAACCACTTCGTCATGTACTTGCAAGAGCACTTTTCCTTTTAGTTTTGCGTCTCTCATTGCTTTTGCCACATCAAGCATAGCGATTTTCATAATATCCGCCGCGGTTCCCTGAATAGGCGCATTGATCGCGGCACGCTCAGAGTTATTTCGTCTCTGTCTATCCCCCGAATTTTTCAAGGCAGGAAAATATCGCCGCCTACCGAGTAAAGTTTCCACATAGCCCTGATCGGCGGCGAGATGTCGAATTCCGTCCAAATAACGTTTTACGCCGGGGAATTTCGCAAAATATGCCGCCACAAAATCTTCGGCTTCGGCTAAAGTCAATTCGGTAGAACGCGTCAATCCAAAAGCGGACATCCCGTAAATCAAGCCGAAATTGACCGCTTTCGCGTCTCGGCGCATATCTTTGGTCACTTCTTCGAGCGGGACACTGAAAACGCCCGCGGCAGTGGTAGCGTGAATATCTTGCCCTGAATTGAATGCGGCAAGCATCGTTTTATCTTGTGCCATGTGCGCCACAATCCGCAATTCGATTTGGGAGTAATCTATCGCCAGCAAAAGATTCCCTTCACCGGCAATAAAACCTTTGCGAACGCGCCGCCCCAAATCCGAGCGGATAGGGATATTTTGCAAATTCGGATTCGAGGAAGCTAAACGCCCCGTCACCGAGCCGGTTTGGTTGAATGAAGTATGCACACGTCCGGTTCGCGGATTTACCGCCAAGGGCAAAGCATCCACATAGGTTGATTTCAACTTTGCCAATTCGCGTTGTTCCAAAATCAAATCCACCACAGGATGTGCGCCGCGCATCCCCTCCAAAACCGAAGCGGAGGTGGAATAATGTCCGCTTTTGGTTTTGCGCGTGCGGTCTGGGGGCTGTAAACCCAAGCGCACGAAAAGCACATCCGAAAGTTGTTGAGTCGAATTAAGATTGAAAGGCTTCCCGACTAACGCCATCACTTCTTTTTCAATTTCCGCTAAACGCGTTGTCAATTCATTTGAAAACTCTTCAAAAAAGGGCAAATCAAGCAAAATTCCCGCCATTTCCATTTCCGCCAAAACGCTAATCAGCGGCATTTCAATTTCTTCGAGCAGTTTCATCTCGCTTGAGCGCACTAAATCCTTCTTCAAAAGCGGATAAAGTTGCAAACAAGTTTCCGCATCCGCCGCGGCATAAGGTGCGGCAGATTCAATCGCCACCTCCGCCATGCTGATTTGATTTTTCCCTTTCCCAATCAGCATCTCAATTTCAGTCATCTGCTCACCGAGCCGCGCAAATGCCAATTTCTTCAAACCCAAGTTCCGCGAAGCCGGGTCAATCAGCCATTCCGCGATCATCGTATCAAAAGAAAGCGGCGCAACTTGCAAACCATAACGGTAAAGCATCACATAATCATATTTCAAATTATGTCCGATTTTCGGGATTTTCGGATTTGTCAAAGAGGGGCGCAACGCGTCTAAAACTTCATCCAGCGGCAATTGCTTTCCTTTTTTATGCCCGAGCGGGATATAAAACCCCTCCCCGATTTCGACTGCGAGCGAAATTCCGACCAAATCCGCTTGCATTTTGTCGGTAGACGTGGTTTCAGTATCAAAAGCGATGACTTCAGCAACTTCGAGTTTTTTCTTTAGGATGGACAAGGACTTGCGCGTGTCCACAACTTGCGTGGCGATAGTCGGCAGAGGCGATGCAGAATAACTTTTTCCCGCGCCCACCTCCCCAAAAAGCGAAAGTTGCCCATCCACAGCAGAGTACGCATCTGAAACAGGAGTCCGCGTCAGCCTGTTGAGGCGTTTGATGAGCGAATAAAATTCAAGTTCGCGGAAAAGCTGCGTCACCGAAGCGACATCCAGTTGGTCGGCGCGCGCATGTTCGAGGTCAAGATTCACGTCCAAGTCGGTGTGGATACGCGCCAAGTCTCGGCTCAGATAGGCTATTTTTTTATCGGTAGCAAGTTTATTTTGGAAGCGTCCCGGTATTTCATCCAAATGAGCGTAGATATTATCGAGGGTTTCGTACTGAGCGAGAAGTTTTTGCGCGGTTTTCGTCCCAATCCCATACACGCCAGGGATATTATCGGAGCTATCGCCCATCAGGGCTTTCATATCCACAACTTGGTCGGGGCGCACGCCGAGTTTTTTGACCACGTCCGCGGGATAATAATCCCGCGCATCGCTCATCGAGCGTCCGGGGAGGTTGACGATGACGCGCTCATCAACCAGTTGAAGCAAATCTCGGTCACCGGTGATGATTTTTACGCCAAGCCCCTGCGCCGAGGCAATTCGTGCGAGGCTACCTAAGACATCGTCCGCCTCAAAGCCCTCCATTTCGATACGCGGCAAATTGAAATCATCCACCATTTCACGGATGCGCTTAATTTGCGGACGAAGGTCGTCAGGCATCTTGGCTCGCGTCCCCTTATATTCGGGATACATCTCATGGCGAAAAGTTTTTCCCACATCAAAAGCGACCGCCATATAATCAGGCTTATCGTTTTCGAGGAGGCGCAATAAGACACTGGCGAATCCGTAAATTCCTCCCGTTGGTTCGCCTGTTGCGGTTTTCCAGCGGTCTGGATTTCCCGCACTGAGGGCGTAGTAGGAGCGATAAGCGAGAGCGTGTCCATCAATGAGATAGAGGGTTGGGGGCATAGGGGCTTCGATTCTTTATTTGTTGTGAGAAAGTTGGGATTATAAAAAAGTTGCAACGCGGCGCATTGCAACAAGATTATCTAATTTTCTTAATTTTAGATGATGAGAGCCATCTTCCGCAAGAAACTCTGGCTAAATAGATTAAATACCCTGACGTTTACGAGTGCGTTTGATATAGTCTTCAACCAATTGAGAGGGATGGGGTTGAGTGCCTCCCATAATGAGGTAACCCGGTGCCCAAAAATCGCCCGATGGGTTTTCCTTTTTTTGTCGAGGGAAATCCTCAAAGATCCGTTCCGAAGTTTGTTTTCGCATAATCCGCATCAAATATCCCGGCGAGGTAGTTGGCGGAACATTGACCACCCATTGCAAATAATCAGGGCGCACGGCGAGATGCTCTAAACGCCAACCAAAGGCGAGGCAAATATTCGGCATCCACTCAGAGATACGGTCAGAGAGATCACCCGTGAGATGATGGGAGCTAAATCGCGGGACAAGCAAACAGGCATAAGTAAGATCGTACATCCCAGAGGAAGCAGGCTCAAGAATTACACGTCCGGCAACTTCGGTAATCGAATGGGGGCGGGTTTCAATCAGTTCTTCAGGATTGGGTCTGCGTACCGGCGTTTGAGGGCGAACAGCTTTTGAAACGCGCGTTACATCTAAATCTAGTTCGAGGCTTTGCTGAGGCTGGGGTTGCGCTTCGTGGAGACGGGTTTCGTTAAGGTCAATTTGTGCTTGCTGATGTGCGTCAAAATACTCACTTGCTCGAATGGCTGGCGATGCTTCTCGCGAGGAGGTAGATATATCGCTAGCCGAGACGGCAGAACGCGCTTTGGCGAAAGGATTCGGCATCGGCTCGTTCACAATAGCACGTTGCGGTAAAGCGGGACTAGGTGTGCTGATTGGAGCGGAGGTTTTCACTTCCGAAGCCGCACTAAGTGGATTTGGATTGGGGATATTTTCTAAAATTTCAGAAATAAGCGGGAAGTCTTCCCCGTCTCCCTCCTCATCGTTAAAATCGAAGAGTTCTATCAAGTCTTTGGTGTCATCGTCTTGCGGGAAGGGTTCTTCTGCGGGAGGTGGAGGGGCAACTTTGGGTAGAGAGGCGGGAGCTTCTCGCAAAGAAAATGCTAGAGATTCGGCAAGGTGGGTTGCTTGACGCCGAATCGCACTAAAGGGCGTTTCGGCATCAAAGACCATCGAGAGAACTGTCTCATCTGCCAATTTGGTGGCGTAGAGCATGTGTTCCGCTTGAGTCGTGTTGAGACGTAGGAACTTAAGTAAATCCCCTGTTTTTTTATCGCGGGAGACAATCTTCACCAACTCAGTAGCTGCCACATCAGAAAGCTGCCCCGCGTAAGCCCACATTTCTCCATTGCGGATAATAAGCGCAGCTTGTGCGGAGGATTCCAACGTAAGACGGGTAAGGTGTTGAGCGGCTTTGCTAACGTCTTCTAGCCAAGTGATGGTTTCCATTTCTTTTTTAACGGTACTTTCTGTTTTTATAGGCATTTCGACTCGCGAAAGGGAGAGAGGAGGTCTTGAGTTTGCATCCAAGGTACGGAGAAGATCGGGAATAAAGAAGGGTTTGTGAAGAAAACGCCACGGCTGAAGAGCCTCGTAACGCGGCATACTTTGACGAGTAGAGATAATGATTAGGTGCAGGTCGGGGTCTTTCTGACGCAGAGCAAGCCCAAGGTCAAGGGTGGAGCCGCTTTTTATATCCGTATCTAAAAAAGCGTAATCAAATTTCTGTCGTTCTAATTCGTAAAGAGCCGCAACCACATTATCCACAATTTCAACATAAGCTGGCGTGGTTTCTTCCAAACTTTGGCGAATATGTTCTCCAAAACTGGGCTGTGAGGTGACGACAAGCAAGGAGAGTGTCATTTCAGATAAAAGTTTATCACGCGTAGGGGGTTGAATCAAGCATGTCTATGGTTGGATATTGAATAAAAAGCTAGAAAATGCTCAATGGAGTACCTTTTTAGGAAAAACTCAACTTGACTTTTAGGTATCGTTTATGCTATCAATTAGGGAAACTATTTTGTGAGGTTATTTAATGCATCGAGAACGTGTTTCTGATAATGTTTATTGGTTCCAAA
>JAOZOM010000555.1 GCA_029933275.1 Anaerolineales bacterium
TTGGGCGCACCTTTTATCGCCATCACCCAAGTCACGGTTTATGCGGGTGCGATTATGGTGCTTTTCATCTTCGTCATCATGCTTTTAGGCACAGATGAATTGCCAGAGAGCGATAACCTCCCGTGGCAGAAACCAGTCGCCGTTGGTCTCGCAATCGTTTTGATGGTTGAAGGTTTTTATCTGATGATTTCTCAGAAAGCCCCGGGATTAATCAACGCCGCTCCCGCAGAAAGTTTTGGTAGCCCTCAAGCGATTGGCGATATGCTTTTTACCGATTATTTGCTTCCCTTTGAAGCAACATCCATTTTACTCTTGGTTGCAATGGTCGGCGCAATCGTGCTGACCGTCAAAAAGAAGAAAGGAGCGCAAAACTAATGGAAGGCATTCCTGTAAATTATTACGTTGCGCTCTCCGCAATCCTATTTACGATTGGCGCACTCGGTGTTCTCATTCGCAGAAATGCGCTGGTTATTTTTATGTCTATTGAGTTAATGCTCAACGCGGCAAATTTAGCCCTAGTCGCTTTTTCTAGCGCAAATAACCAATTGGATGGGCAAATTTTTGTCTTTTTCATTATGACAGTCGCTGCCGCAGAAGTAGCGGTTGGTTTGGCTCTAATCGTTGCCGTTTTCCGCACGAAGAAAAGCATCGATGTTGACCAAATCAACGTCTTAAAAGGATAGCCAACATGAATTTTTCTGAAACTGTAAATACTGGTTATTTCTTTGGATTAGTTCCTCTGCTCGTTTTCTTCCCCGTAATCGGATTAGTGATTAACATGATTTTCGGTGGGAAGATGAGCGAAAAATGGATTGGAATCGTGGCGAGCGTGGCATCTGGCTTGACATTCGTAGTCGCCGTTTTGCTGGCGTATTCTTTGGGTGCCACCGATGGGCACGTGCAAAGAATCTTTCTTGCCGAGTGGATACATATCGGTGATCTCCAACTTGATTGGACTTTCCGTGTAGACACGCTTTCAGTCGTGATGATGTTAGTCGTCTCCACAGTTGGGACTCTGATTCAC
>JAOZOM010000556.1 GCA_029933275.1 Anaerolineales bacterium
ACGAAGTTGCGGGCGGGTGGACACATTCTTTCACCCTCAACGGATACCGTTTTAGTCCGGGCGTTCACTATATTGGCGGGATTCAGGCGGGCGGCTCGCTGAATCGGATTTATCGCGGGCTGGGCGTATCGAATCATCTCGAATTTTGCGAACTCAACCCCGATGGCTACGACCATATCATCATCGGGCAGAAGCAATACGATTTCCCCAAAGGTAAAGAAAATCTCAAGGCGCGGCTCATCGAATACTTCCCGCACGAGGCGGAGGGGATTGAAAATTATATCGAAATGATTGACAAAATGGTCATCGGAGTCAACTCTTTGGGCAAGGTCAAAAATGCTAAAACGGCGGTCAAAGCGGCGGGAAAATCCATGTCGCTTTTGCGCTGGGCGACTCGTTCTGGGCAAGATTTAATCGAAAACTTCATCACTGATCCCGTTTTGCGCGGCATTTTGGCGGGGCAATCTGGCGATCACGGGATGCCGCCTTCGCAGGTCTCGGCGTTTGTCCACGCGGGCATCACGCATCATTATTTCAACGGCGGCTACTATCCGCGCGGCGGCGCGTTCGCCATTCCCCGCGCCTTCGTTCGGGAGCTGAAGCAAGCCGGGGGCGAGTTGCGTTTATCCACGCCTGTAGAAAAGATTCTGGTTGAAGATGGGAAGACGATTGGGATTCGCCTCGCGGACGGGGAAATCATCCACTCAAAATATATCGTTTCAAATGCAGACCCGGAAGTGACCTTCGGCAAATTAACGGGGCGCGCATCCCTGAGCAAAAAATTGCTTGGCAAACTTGATCGCGTGACCTATTCGACCTCTGCCCTGAGCTTGTTTTTTGCTGTAGACATGGATTTGCGTGCCGCTGGGCTGGATTCTGGCAATTTCTGGTTCTACGATGATGAAGATGTGAATGGGGCTTACGAGAAGGGGCTGACGGATTACGCGCTGAAAGCCGAGATGCCCAGCTCGATGTTTTTGACGGTGACCACGCTAAAAGACCCCTCGAAAATGCACGGCGGCA
>JAOZOM010000557.1 GCA_029933275.1 Anaerolineales bacterium
TTTGGTTAACCCGCAACCCAAACCGCCGATTAATCGCCGCACCGCCCAATAAGACCGGGATATTCTGCCCGCGTCTATTTAACTCATTCACAATCAGCGGCATCTGCTTTGATGTGTTCACGAGCAAAGCCGAAAGCCCAATTGCATCCGCATTTTCTTCGATGGCAACCTTGATAATTGTCTCAGCCGGGACTTGTTTGCCTAAATCCACCACTTCAAAGCCGTTATTGCTCAAAATCGTCTTGACCAGATTTTTGCCAATATCATGCACATCGCCGTAAACGGTCGCCAAGACCAACTTCCCCTTCGATGTTCCTTCGGCGCGCTCAAGATATTGCTCTAATTGTGCGACCGCCTTCTTCATCACCTCGGCGGATTGGAGGACGAAAGGCAAAATCAACTCGCCCGCGCCGAATTTTTCACCGACTTCTTTCATTGCGGGGAGGAGGACATTGTTGAGGACGTGAATGGCGGTCGCGTGTGTGCCAGAAACTTCCGAAGTCTTAGAGATTTCGGAAGTTTGAACAATTTCATCCACATCCGCTTCCACACTCATCGACTCCCCAACCTGCGCGGGCTGACGATGGACAATTCGCCAGTGGAGTCTTTCGGCAATGCTCATCCCTTCGGTGGGGTCGATTTTTGTGTTGGAAACAGTCGCTTCTCTCCCGTCAAAATACTCGATGACGCGTTGGAGCGCATCGGGACGGCGGTTGAAAATCAAATCTTCGGCAAGTTCGCGTTCGTTTTCGGGGATTTCGGCGTAGGGCGGGGTGTTAGCGGGGTTGATGATTGCCATATCCAAGCCTGCTTGGACGCAATGATAGAGAAAAACGCTATTTAATGTCGGTCGGGCGGCTTTGCTGAGACCAAATGAGACATTGCTCACGCCCAACGATGTGAAAACGCCGGGGAGTTCGGCTTTGATGAGTTTTATTCCCTCAATGGTCGCCTTTGCCGAATCGAGATATTCCGCTTCGCCTGTGGCGAGGGTGAAGGTTAAATCGTCAAAAACCAAGTCGC
>JAOZOM010000558.1 GCA_029933275.1 Anaerolineales bacterium
TTGCGCGTCTTGACGATGATTGCTTTTATCCAATCGAACTCTTTTAGCAAAAACTCGCTTGCTGCATGAACAGCTTCTTTTCCATCAGCAGGGGAGTCTGCGTAATTGTGGATGACTACTGTTCGCGCATAAAGATCAATCGCAATATCGGGATTGCCCTCCAAGAATCCATTAAAAAGACGAAAAGCAGATTGATGTTTCTCGTCGAACAATGCCGCGCGGGCGGTGATGGCGTTTTGGAGGATGGGGAGAAAGTTGGATGGCATTTATCGAAAAAGGGATTTCATCGAGAAGCCCATTTTATGTTTTAGGTTAATGTTGATTTTATATTGCCAAAGGTGTAAGTGTATATACCTGAGATTTTTTTTGTGCATTCAGAAAATCTTTGCGCCTTAAAGATTCGCGTACTTCATCGAGGAGTAGAGCATCTTCAACGGAGAGATATGGTGACCAATCATCATCGGTGTAAATCATGGTTACATTGACTTCTGCAATATACTTACCGACTTGGATAAGTTTTTTTACTTTTTTATTGGTCATTTTATTCTCCTTTTAAAATCTGCTGTCCATTTTGTGGAATCTGGTCTGTAAGCGGTAATTAGAACAGCAGGACTTTCTGCTCCTTTTGGGATGCCCCACACAACATGGATGGGCTTCCCTCTTTTATCTTCTTGTAGCACTAATACGGATGCTCCTTTATGGAAATCCGGGTAATCCTCAACGAGGATGGCATTTTCTACACTATCCAAAACTTCGCGAGCAAAAATATTGTCTGCGATTAGCTCATCGTATCCGTGTGCTGAAATTCGCACGTCTTTAATTTTTATGAGACTGCGAACTTAATCTAAAGTTTTACTCATAGAAAAAATTATACACTATTTCGTCAAGCTAACTTTTTAGCATGAAATGTGCAAGCGAGGAAAACGAAAAGCAGGTTGATGCTTCTTGTCAAATAATGGTTTTCTGGCGGAGATGGCTTTAGGTAGAATTTCTTGAAGTGCTTTCATAGGAATTTCTTAAAT
>JAOZOM010000180.1 GCA_029933275.1 Anaerolineales bacterium
CATAAAAACATTGTAGCGCACTGCCCGTATTTAGTCAAATAAGGGTAAAGGCAGGTTTAATTCGCTTTTACGCGCACGCTTGTTTTTGCTCTCAGGTTTTGTGCTACTCATATATTGCTTACTAAACTTATGTGTTTGTTATTGCTGGCTGAAAGTATCCCCTCTTGCGGGTATAATAGGAGCCGGAGGATCTACAATGGAAATTACTTGGTACGGACAATCTTGTTTTCGACTGACAGAGCGCGGTTCTGCCTCTGTCGTGACCGATCCCTTCGACCATGAGGTCGTTGGCTATAGCGCATTAAAGCTCAAAGCAGATATTGTGACAGTCAGCCACGATGCGCCCGGACATAATTTTTCTAAAGCCGTGAAGGGATACAAACATCTTCTCGATGGTCCCGGCGAATATGAAATTGGCGGCGTTTTCATTACCGGTGTGCAAACCAATGGACGTAAAAAAACAGAAGACCATCCGCGTAATACGCTTTATGTTTTTGATTATCAGGGTTTGACAATTGCACATCTCGGCGATTTGCGCGAAGTGCCTAGCCGCTCACAAGTGGATGCCTTAGGGGAGGTAGATATTGCGCTTGTCCCCGTTGGAGCAGGTGGGGGACTCAGCGCGGCAAAAGCCGCCGAAGTGGTTGGTGTTCTTGAACCGAAGATCATTATCCCGATGCACTACGCAACTTCGGATGGAAAAACAGAGCTTGAGCCTTTGGAAAAGTTTATTAAAGAGATGGGGTTGGGTACGATAGAAGCCGAAGCCTCACTTAAGATTACAAAGGGAAGCCTGCCCGAGGACACGCGCGTTACCGTCCTCCAATATCAGAAAAAGTAGGAGCAATGCCGTGTCTGTCAAAATCTTAATGACTTGGGATATTTCGCAGGAAAACGAGCAAAAATACTTCGAGTTTGTTATCAGCGAATTTATCCCCGGCGTGCAGCGGCTCGGATTCCATCCCCTCGATGCGTGGGCTACGCTTTATGGTGAATATCCCCAAATTCAGGTCGGGATGATTGCGGTGGATACCGAAGATGCCCAGCGAATGCTGAATTCGGTGGAGTGGGCGGCTTTGCGGGAAAGACTTTTTGCCTATATCGATAATTTTTCCTACAAAATCGTTCCGGCGCGGAGTGGTTTTCAGTTTTAATAAAAAACTTCGTGTTTCTTCGTGTGACTTCGTGGATTTTTAAAATTCATTTCTCAGAGAATCTTTGTGACTTAAAATGTTCGCTAAGCCAAACCTAAAATACTGGTCTTTCTTTTTCCTCTTAGCCTCCCTCGAGGGAGGCTTTGCTTTATATTCTCTCTTAACTCTTCCGACCGATCCTACAAATAGCCTCATCTTTGGGCTTTCTGCCTCGCGCTTGCTGATGGTGAGCGCACTTTTGGGCATTGTCCTTTTTTCAGCTTGGTTGGGATTTTACGCGTGGCACAACTCCCACTGGCGAGATAAATATCTTTCTCCTGAGCATTTCTCCAAAGCCTATACCACCCTAAATCGGCTTTCCCTTTTTATTGCACTTTTCTTTTCTGGCGTGCTTTTCCTGCTCCATTATTACGACCCCGAATTTTTCATGCCGCTTTTCTTGCGCGCAAAACCACTCCTGTCCACCATCACCTTGATTGGATTTCAACTTTCTCTTTGGTTGCTTTTTCTTCGCAAAGGTTTTAATCCCAAAGAATTTCGCAAGAAAGAAAATTTCAAAGCTGCGGGAATCTTCTTTGCCATCCTTCTTGTCCTTTTTGCTTTCATTGCCCTTACTCGCATCGGACTAATTCCCGACACCGCCTATTGGGCAGAGCCGGGCATCGCCATACAGGGCTGGCAATTTATCATCGCACTCATTCTTGGTTTCCTCACATTTCTTTTCTCGTATCATAAATTTGCACAATCTGAGAAATCTACGGATATTCTTATCCCTCTCCTCATCTGGGGCATCGCCATTGCCATCTGGTGGAGCGTCCCGATGGAAGTTCTCAAAAGCAGTTTCTACGCGCCCTTTGCCTATCCTTTCGGCAAATCGCTCCCCTATTCTGACGCGGGTTTCTACGATTACCTCTCGCAGGGATTGCTACTGGGGCAGGGATTCATCGCCCAAATTCCGCCCCGCCCGCTCTATATCGTCTTTCTCACCGGTCTGCGTGCCCTCGTTGGAATCAACAATTACGACCAAATCATGCTCGGGCAAACCATCCTTTACGCCCTTTTTCCTGTTGTCCTTTATTTGATTGGCAAGAATCTGCACAGCAGAGCCGCAGGTATAACCATTGCATTTTTTGGGATATTCCGCGAGTGGACGAATCTGCTCGTCTCCTCACAAACGCGCGTTTCCAATTCTAGGATGACTCTGACAGATCTCCCGACCGCCCTTGTTTTGAGCTTGCTTGCCCTAGTAGTCATCTACTGGCTGAAACAAAGCCAGTCCCTGAGCGGAGCGATGACCAAAGGGAAGAGCGCAGACGAAGGGCTTCCCCTCATTTCTGGCGGTATTTTTGGCATGTTGCTCCTCCTTCGCACCCAAACCATGCTGATTCTGCCCTTCATCTTCCTCCTCAGCCTCCTCGTCTTTTTCCCCAACTGGAAAAACTGGCTACGCGTCAGCATGATTCTAATTTTTGGCGTAGCCCTCAGCATTTCTCCATGGCTAACACGTAACGCCCAAATTACGGGAAAATTCACTTTTGATGACCCCAAACAACTTGCTGTTTTAGCAAGTCAATATAAATTATCAGGAAATTTAAATAACTCAGAATTTGATTTTGAAAACGAAAATCTCTCCGATTCCTTGCTCAGTTTTGCCCTCGAAAATCCGGGCTTTGTGGCTAATTTCATCGCCACCCATTTTATCGCTACCGAAATTAATGGATTGCTCGCTTTACCCCTTATCGAACCCTTTTACGGTTTTCAAGAACCGCTCAATATCTACTGGACAAGCTGGGATGGCCATCTCCGCACCGCCAACCAACTTCTGCTAATTTTCTACCTTGCCATTATCGCATTGGGCATTGGTGCGACATGGAGAAAATGGAAATGGGTCGGGCTAATTCCGCTTGCTTTTAATCTCGGCTATGCCCTCTCAAACGGCGTGGCGCGCTTCTCCGGCTGGCGATACGATTTTCCCGCCGATTGGGTTGCCTACTTTTATTTCGGGATTGGATTTGTCGAAAGTCTTATTCTTCTCGCCTCTCTTTTTAACATTTCCCCTCTTCCTCGTAGCAAGGATTTCAGCCCTTCCTTTCAAAAAAGGGATTTTTCCCTCCAAAAATTTCTTCTTTACGCCTCACTTTTCCTCTTGATTGGCTTTTCCCCCATTATCCTCGAGAAAACCATTCCCGTGCATTTTGATTCTCTTTCCGAGAGTGAACGCCTCGCCAGAATTACCGCGATTATTCCCGAAGCCGAATCTTTTGCCGCGCAAGATGATGCCGAGATTCTGTTGGGACGCTTGATCTATCCGCGTTTCTATCTACGCGGTGCGGGGATTGCCTCCGCGCATCCTTGGGCAGCTTACGATGTGCAGGATTATACGCGCATGGGCTTTATCCTCATCAATGAGACGCGGACTGATGTTGTCTTTCCCACAAAAAAAATCTCATCCACCTTCCCCAACGGCGTAGATGTAATCACCCTCGGCTGTCAAAAAGAAGGTTACCTCGAAGCACGTCTTATCTATGTGATGGATACGGAAGAAACGCTACTAAGCGAGAAAGGTTTTCGATTTTGCAATGAATGAGTGAAAAGTAATTCTGCGCTTTTCACTCACTAGACTCTCTCTGCATAATCCGCAGATTTAGCAGATTATGCAGAGAGAGAAAAAAATAAAAAAATCGGCGAAAACTCGCGTGATCTGTGAATAGAAATCTCCTTGCCGATAGAGTTTATTTACCCCTCTTCCTATGTCCCAACTTTCTCAAAAACTCCTTTCTTGGTATCACCAAAACAAACGCGACCTCCCGTGGCGCGACCATCCCAATCCCTACG
>JAOZOM010000559.1 GCA_029933275.1 Anaerolineales bacterium
TCGCCATATGACACTGTCTGCGGGCTGGTGCCCGTAATGGAGCCACCGGCACCCGCCGTGTAGATCAAGGTGTAAGTGTGGGTAGCTGTATAATTCTCACCGGTCTGATCGGCTCTCACATTCGTATAGGACCGATCAACAGGATCAAACGTATACCCGGCCTTGCCCGGCGTGGCCGTGCCTGACCAGCCGTCAGGCACAGAGGCCATATAATCTCCATTTATATCCGTCATCGGATTTCCAGGCAAACCGTTTAGGGTCACGCCTTCCATACCGATACTGTCCGCAGTCACCGTTCCGCTGATACTAAACCGGATGGATTCATAACACCCCATGTCATAAGCGCCACCAGCCGGCTGTGGCCGTGAAACACCCTTCAAATCATCTGTTACCGGATGAGGCGGCGGTACTATGGGTTCGGGGATAGCGTCAATGCAGCCGGAGGTATTTTGCAAATGATAATCACCGATAGATTCGTCAACGTAAACCGGCGGCACACTGATTCCTCCAGAACCAGAAGATCCAAATGAATAATCCCCAGACATATTATTCCAGACATTATTAAAATCTATTCCCGGTGTGCCATACCCCCCGGCGTTATTGATTCCAAATGCTCCAAAGTTAGAAATTATGTTGAACTCGATCAGGGGAGAAGCGGTACCACTCACCACATCAAGATAAATCCCATCGTTTAAACCTCCATCGATGGTATTATGATAAATACTCGGCGACACGTCTCCACTGTTGTTATCCACTTCCAGGAATATACCGTATTCCATATTAGATGCAGTACCGTTATATATCAGATTGTTCCAGATAGCAGGGGCTGCAATACCCCCTAATTCACTGAACACAGTAACCCCTTCAGTATTATCAAACAAAATATTCTGCTTGATCTGTGCATCAGAATTGACCACTTCAATACCGAATCCGCTATTCGTATAATTATGCCCGGAAATTGTATTTCCGATTACCTGATTCCCGGCCCCGCCACCATAAATTCTGACCCCGATGGCCTG
>JAOZOM010000560.1 GCA_029933275.1 Anaerolineales bacterium
ATACTCCAACCGCAAATTCCAAGAAAAATACCCGCTCCTATAAGAGCAAGTCTCAGTTGGTTACGTTGTGATATTTTGTTCATTCCATCATTCTCCAGCGAACATAAAAATCACAGGCGTCCGCCGTTTGGCGTCCTATGCATTTTCTTGTTCGCGTTTAGAACCTTGTTAAATTTTTCCACGCAATAATTGCCACAAAGAAAGCCTGAATAATCAGTAATAGAAGAGCACCAACGAATCCAGACTTGGCTACAATGCGTTGCCATCGGTTTGCAAAGTCAAAGTAGGTTCGATATGTACTTCCGACGAAGAGCAGATAGACGATGTTAAGCACACCCCCACACATGAACGCAAACATCGCCACCAGCATGTAGCCATAACCGTCCATGCACCCCTTGTAGAACAGGGCTTGTCGAACCGCGGCGACCGCAAAGGGCACAACTACCACGACAATCGGTATGAATCCTAAATATGCTCTCATTATTTTTCCTCGGCGCGAACGCCGCTTTTCAGCGGACGCGGCTGTTTGCGCTCCGCTGCAAAAGCCTTGTTCGGCTTATTTTCCCATTTCGATCATTTTGGCCTTCATAAAGCTGGCAACTCTATCAACATCATCTTCCGTATCTCGAATGGATGCTTTTTCGACTTCTGTGATAGCAAGTGTCATGACTTCCCAATCGAAATTTTCTTCTTCGCAACGGATTGCCAAATCCAGTCCCATTTGATTTAATGTCAAACTGTCCCAACGAATAAACACCGTGTCCGTGTTATCCACTTCTTGTACCCTGCCTTGCCAACCAGAAATGTCAAACCCAAAATCTGGATCAGTCACACCAGATTTTACAGCTACTGACTCACCAATTTTAAATTTCATATTGTTTCTCTCTGTCTACTATTTTTCATCGCCGAACGCTTGAACTCACTGGTTTTTACGGAGCGCAGCGGAGTAAAAATCCAGTGCAGTGATTTGTTATGCCACTCCTTCAAGTTGTGATACTATTTTACTTTGAATTCTTTCA
>JAOZOM010000561.1 GCA_029933275.1 Anaerolineales bacterium
CGCCCATTTTGGGTTGCGTTGGTTCTTTTGAAGAGCGCAAGGGGCAAGCGGTTTTGCTCAAGGCTCTTTCGCTCGCCAAGAAAAAATTGCCTAATGTCCACCTGTTGCTCGTTGGTGACGGCGTTGATGAAAGCAGATTGAAAAGGCTCGTCAAAGAGATGGATTTGGAGAAGAACGTCAGTTTTTTCCCTTTTACCACGCAGCCGGAACTTCTTTTTGAGCGCGTGGATATGACGATTTTGCCGAGCATCGTCAAAGAGGGATTGCCCAACGTTTTGCTGGAATCCATGTCGATGGGAACCCCCGTCATCGCTTCTGATTTGGGCGGGATACCGGAAGTCATCATCGACGGGAAGACGGGCATTCTCGTCCCCCCCGCTGACGCATCGCGGCTTCGAGATGCGATTCTGCGCCTTTGGCAGAATCCAGCCCTTCGTCAGGAGATGAGCCGAAATGCTCTTCAATTTATGAAAAGCAGTTTTGACAAAGAACGTCAATTTGCCCGTTTTCTTGAGTTTTTTTATCATGTAAGTACCCAAGCATAAGCAAATTAGCAAAACGTAACGCGACATTTATGTCGCCTGTCTCTAAAATGCGACATAAGTGTCGCGCTACAAATACCAAAAAACTTTTACTCCGGTTCTTAAAAACAACACTATGATTAAATTAAAAAGAGTATCCAATCAACCGATTCTATCTCCAAAGCCTGCCCATAAATGGGAGGCGACTGCT
The DNA here is from genome assembly GCA_029933275.1 of Anaerolineales bacterium. GTDB lineage: Bacteria > Chloroflexota > Anaerolineae > Anaerolineales > Villigracilaceae > Desulfolinea. The sequence continues at coordinate 733 of JAOZOM010000561.1, forward strand.
GTTTTCAATACAGCGGCGATTTACGATAATGGGCTGGTGCATCTGATTTACCGAGCAACCGATATTACCTCGAATGGTCGTGACGGGGAATATATCAACAGTTTTGGCTACGCTGTCAGTAAAGACGGTGTGAATTTCGACCGTTTAACGAGACCAATTCTCGTAAATGATATTCCACAAGAAGCGCGCGGTCCCGAAGACCCACGCATCGTCAAAATCGGCGAGACCTTCTACATGATGTACACCGGCTACGGCGGACGATTTGGTGGAGATTATCGTATTAGCT
>JAOZOM010000562.1 GCA_029933275.1 Anaerolineales bacterium
ATCGGCTCTGGCGCGGGCGGATTAACTGCCGCAGTCTGAGACCTGACAGGTTTTCAAAACCTGTCAGGTCTGGGATGGCAACGCTTCAAGGAAATACTCGCACACTTTCTCTAAATTCTCCTTTATGAAGGAAAAACATGTCCAACCCTGAACCTCTACTATATGGAACGTATTACCACATTTTCAATCGCGGCAATAACGGGGAAAATATCTTTGTTGAAAAACGTAATTATCCATATTTTTTAGAGTTGTACACGAAATATATTACCCCCATTGCGGATACTTACGCGTATTCTTTGTTGAGAAATCATTTTCATTATGGAGTGAGGATTAAAGAGAAAGAAGAGATTTTTGGTGACCCGCGGTTACCTAAAAACCTGACAGGTCTTAGAGACCTGTCAGGTTTGCCAGAAAATCTCCCCAGTCAGCAATTCTCTAACTTTTTCAACGCCTACGCAAAGTCTATTAACAAAGCGTATCATCGTAGCGGGGCTTTATTTGAACGTCCATTTGGTCGAAAAATGATTACGGGGGAAGCTCATTTTGTTCATTTAATCAAATATATTCATTTTAATCCGCAAAAACATGGTTTTGTTGATGATTTTCGAGAATGGAAACATTCTTCTTATGAAGCCTTGTGTTCAACTGCACCGACCAAACTTAATCGCAAAGAAACTCTTTGGTATTTTGGGGGTCTTGAAGCGTTTAAAAAAGAGCATGAAAGCGAAGTGATTGATAATGATTTTGTTCAAAAATTTGTTGACGAGGATGTTGATTGACAACTTGATAACGATAATTTCTAGACCTGACAGGTTTTAAAAACCTGTCAGGTCTCCTACTAAGGAGACTCAAAAATGCCAAAAACCTACGATACCATAATAATCGGCTCTGGTGCGGGCGGATTAACCGCCGCCGTTGCCCTCGCCCAAGCGGGACAAAAAGTCCTCGTCTGTGAACAGCACGAAGTTGCGGGCGGGTGGACACATTCTTTCACCCTCAACGGATACCGTTTTAG
>JAOZOM010000563.1 GCA_029933275.1 Anaerolineales bacterium
TTATATTCGATAATCTTCTCCGCACATCCCAGCAGAGACGAAGAAACCTTCTCCCCAACCTTATGACATACCCAAATCGGGGTTTTGCGTTCATACGCGATTCCTGCTTCAATCAATCCACCGCGCAGTTCGGGATGATAGACGAGGACGAATAAATCCGTATCCGCAAGATGAGTGCGGACGAAGGGCATAAACTCGGCAGGATTTGTTAAACCCGCGCGGGTAATCTCTTCGGTCGCAACGAAAGGGATGTGTCCCGCCGCGTGGATTACACTTTTTAGTGCGGTGATGATGGATTTGCGTTCCGCGTCCCCGCGTGGGACTTTTAGAGAGAGAAAGATTTTCATAATAAGCGAGTCTATCACGAGAACCGCTAATCTACGCGAAGCAGGGATTTTTTTTAGCGAAGATTTGTGGTGATTAGCGGTTAAAAATCCTTGCCCCAATTCTCGCTTTATGTTAAACTCATGGCGATTAAGAAAAAACTTAATTGCTAAATATGCACCGCATCTCAAAGATGCGTTGCATATCGTGAATTTATAAAAACGCCGTGTTCTTTGTGCCTTTGTGGTGAACTCCCAAAAATGAAAAAAGCCACCTCCATCACCTCCTTCGAGCAGACTAAGCTCCTCGCCGATTCTCGCCGGTTGCAGATTTTGCGCTGGTTGATGGATTCTCCGGCTACGCTCACCCAGCTTGGGGCGCGGCTCGGTCAATCGGCGGCGCGGGTGCGGCATCACCTTCAACGCCTCGTAGATGCCGATTTGGTCGAGCAAGCCGAAATTCGCGTGCGAGGAACGGTCACAGAGAAGTTTTATCGCGCAAAAGCCGGGGCTTTTCTCATCCAGAAAATGATCCTGCCCGAAGGAGAGCGTCCAGCACTACTTTTTGCAGGCAGTCACGATTTGGTCATCGAAGAAATTGCCCAGAAATTATCCCCTTATCTCGATATTATTTTACATCCCGTTGGCTCGCTGGACGGATTAATCAATCTGCGGCAGGGACTTTG
>JAOZOM010000181.1 GCA_029933275.1 Anaerolineales bacterium
GGTTGTTTCTTGCCTTTTGAATCTTTTTTTAGATATTTTTAAGTTTTTCTTCGCGTTCTTCGCTTGGTATTACGGCACTTAAACGTGGGGACTGATTTAGAGATGCAAAGTCTTAAAATTTTTAACGCGAATTGCGCGAATTTAGCGAATGTCGCGAAAAAAACTTAAAAAATTCGTATTTTTCGCGCTTTTCGCGTTGAAAAAGTGATAGTTTAAAGTGCTTGCTAGATATTTCAAGGTTCAAATCATCTTGTTTTGACAAAATATTTTTACCACGTTTAACTACCGTGATACCCTTCGCTTCTTCGCGGTGAAAAGCAAAGTTTTACTGAGTTTTCAGTAAAGACACTCGATTTTTCCTTTTACAAAAACCGAGTGTCTATATTGAGCGCAAAAAGGTTACACGTTATCCTCTGCTTCTCCGCTACCGATGCCGAGCGGTATCCATTTTGCCTCGTCTTTTAAACGATGTTGGATGCCGCCGCGCTCGTGGAGCGCATCAAAACCTTCCGGTTTGATGAACATTTTATCACCGTCTAATAAGCCACTGATGCCGCTTTGCCCGGGTTCAGGACGTTTGTTTTGGCAATAGGAACAGGTCTTTGGGTCGTGCGCTTGATATGTCGAAGGTTCTTCATAGGTGGTCACATAGCCTTCGTAATTCCGCAAAACAACTTTATGATCCGAGTAACTGAGAAGATAATTGGGCTGGAGCGGAATTTTTCCGCCGCCACCGGGCGCGTCCACGATAAATTGGGGAACCGCATAGCCAGAAGTATGTCCACGTAGAGCTTCGATGATTTCGATCCCCTTTGCAACAGGCGTGCGGAAATGTCCCGCGCCTTCGACCAAATCGCATTGGTAGAGGTAGTAGGGGCGAACTTTGACGCGTACCAGCTTTTGGACTAAATCCCGTTGGATATGAGGGCAATCATTCACGCCCGCCATTAGCACGGATTGATTCCCAAGCGGAATGCCCGCCCTAGCGAGTTTATCGGTCGCCTCATCCAACTCCGCTGAAATCTCGTTGGGATGGTTGACGTGGATATTCATCCAAAGCGGATGGTATTTCTGGAGCATCTCGGTCAACTCATCGGTGATTCGCATGGGAAGGAAAACCGGGACGCGCGAGCCGATGCGGATGATTTCGATATGGGGAATTTCTCTCAACCTACGCAGGATTTCTTCGAGAATTTTCGGTGCCAAAACCAGCGGATCGCCGCCAGAGAGCAATACGTCGCGGATTTGGGGAGTCTGTTTCAGATACTCGATCTGCATCTCAAACTCATCGCGCGAGAAAGTGGCACTTGGGTCGCCAACAATGCGCGAGCGCGTACAATAGCGACAATAAGTGGCACATTGAGTAGTGACGAGCATCAGAGCGCGATCCGGGTAACGATGCACTAAGCCGGGGACGGGCGAATGCCTATCTTCGGCGAGAGAATCTTCCATCATCGCGGTAAAAGGCACCATCTCCGCGGCGGTGGGGATAACTTGTTTACGAATCGGATCGAGGGGATTGTCGGGATCGATTAATGAGATGAAATAGGGGGTAATATCAACGCGAAACAAGCCTTGGGTCGCGAGTGCCTCCCGTTCGCTATCCGTCAGCGTGAGTACTTTTTCGATTTCTTCGAGAGTGTTCAGACGATGGCTGAGTTGCCATCTCCAGCTATTCCATTTTTTATCGGGGATGTCGGCGTAAATCGGCGCACGACGGGATGTAAATTTTGTGGTCATTTTTTCTCCGGTGGGTAAGGGTAAATATCAAAAAACGAGATTTTTTCAACAAATAAAAAAGTGCGGAGGGTCGTGGTCGGGGCGATAAAAACCGCCGTAGGAAAAAAGATGATTCATGTACATAGTTGAATTGTACGAGAAAATAGAAAGAGGGTCAATGAATGTCTTGTGCTTTCGTTACAAAATGAAGGGGATGATTGACGCAGAGGTTTAGCCGTGCTATCATCGGCAAGCATTTTTATTATTTAATTTTTTATTATATGGAGGCTTTGTTATGAGTGTTGAATTTATTTTTCGTATTATTGGTTTGGCTGTTTTTGCGATCGCGGGAGTTTACGTGGGAATCGACTTCGGTCAATACAACGAAGCTCAAACAGTGACTTATGCGGTTGTTTTTTCGCTGACGGGTGCGCTATTTGGGATTATCGCTACGCCCTATTTTACGACGCGCCCAATGCGTAAATTGCGTTCATTATTAGGACGTATCGCCGCGGAAACGCTCTTTGCCTCGCTCGTGGGACTGGTAAGCGGACTTCTGGTTGCAGCTCTTTTAGCTTTCCCATTATCCCTTTTGCCGAATATGGTTGGCGACATTGCCCCTTTTCTTGGGGTTTTGTTATTTAGTTATTTAGGGATTTCCATTTTTGTCATGCGTCAGGGCGATATTATGGGCATGTTATCCTCCTTCTCTAATCGGGGCGACGGCGAAGGCGGGACAAATGGCGGCGGCTCTAACTGGTCGAAGATGAATCGTACTATTTTGCTAGATACCAGCGTCATCATTGACGGGCGGATTGCTGATATCGCCAGCACTGGGTTTTTACCCGGCACTTTGCTTATTCCACGCTTTGTGCTGAACGAACTGCAATATGTCGCCGATTCGCCGGATGGTTTGCGCCGCCAGCGCGGGAGACGGGGTATGGAAGTTCTCTCCACCCTCCAAAAAGACCCGAATGTGATGGTGCGTATCAGTGATATTGATGTAGACGGCATCCGTGAAGTAGATAGCAAATTGGTCGTTCTCGGAAGGCAACTTAAATGTCCAGTTTTAACCAATGATTACAATCTTAATAAAGTTGCTGAACTACAAGGTGTAACCGTTCTCAATATCAACGAATTAGCGAACGCAGTCAAATCAGTTGTTTTACCCGGCGAATTAATGCACATAAATATCATTCAGGAAGGCAAAGAACGCGATCAGGGTGTTGGCTATATGGAAGATGGCACAATGGTCGTTATTGAGAACGGACGTGATGAGATCGGCGAATATACCGATGTTTCTGTCACCAAAGTTTTGCAAACAGCCGCGGGACGAATGATTTTTGCCCGTATTCCTGGGCGGGACTAGGAGTGAGAAATGTTGCGCATTTACAATACTCAATCTCGCAAAAAAGAAGAATTTAAAACTATAGAAGAAGGTAAAGTCCGCATGTATGTTTGCGGACCGACCGTTTACGACAACGCCCACGTTGGGCACGCCATGTCGGCATTGGTTTTTGATGTGGTGCGCCGCTACCTTCAATATAGCGGTTACGATGTCAAATTTGTGATGAATTTTACCGATGTAGACGATAAAATCATCGAACGCGCCAACACCAAAGGCGTTGATCCTTTTGAACTCGCCGAAGGTTATATCACAGCCTATAAAGAACATCTTGACGATTTAAATATCCTCCCTGCTACGGTTAATCCGCGCGCCACTGAACCCAAAACGATGCAACAAATCCTCGCTATGGTCGAGGGTCTCATCGAAAAAGGCTACGCCTATACAGTCGATGGCGATGCCTATTTCCGCGTTCATAAAGACAAAGATTACGGTAAACTCTCCGGTCGCAGACTCGAAGACATGCAAGCTGGCGCGCGCATCGCAGTTGGCGACATCAAAGAAAATCCCGCTGATTTCGCCTTATGGAAAAACGCTAAAGAAGGCGAACCTGCTTGGGAAACCCCCTGGGGTAACGGTCGACCGGGCTGGCATATCGAATGTTCCGCCATGTGTCTCCACGAACTCGGTGAAAGCATTGATATTCACGGTGGCGGCAACGACCTTATCTTCCCCCACCACGAAAACGAAATCGCTCAATCCGAATCCTTCACCGGCAAACCCTTTGCCCGTTATTGGATGCACAACGGCATGCTGCAACTCTCTGGCGAAAAAATGTCCAAGTCGATTGGCAACCTCGTCACCATCCA
>JAOZOM010000021.1 GCA_029933275.1 Anaerolineales bacterium
GCAACTCTTTGTAAAAAAAGAAAAATGCGCTACTTCTCGCCAGACCTTTTCTATTGGAAAATTCGCTTCATTTGGGATAACCATGCTACAATTTACCTATGCGTAAAATCATCCTACTCCTCCTGATTTTCACTCTGGTCGCTTGCACCGCGCCGCCCGAAGAATCCCCTGATTGGGACGATTACGATCCCTTCGGCGCGCCAAACCCACAAGCCGCGATTCCCCTCTCCACGTTGTTGCCGCCTACCCGCTCCGCGGGCGAAACCATTTCCACGCCTACGCCGAACGCGGCACGCTTTGCTCCCGCAGATCAACAAGGCTCAGGCTTCAAAATCATCCCCGATTCTGAGCTGGTCTACGGTCCCGCCAGTCTGCTTTTGAACATGGATATTTATCTCAAGAGCAAAAATGGCTATATCAAAACCTATACCCAAGAAGTGGATGGCGAAATGCTTAGCGGCACCGAAATCATCACTCGCGTTGCACAAGATTACTCCGTAAATCCGCGTCTTCTGCTTGCCCTGCTTGAATACCAAAGCGGATGGGTGACAGAATCCGCACCTGCCGAAACCAATTATCCTCTACGCTATTATGTCGAATGGTACGCGGGACTATATCATCAGCTTGTGTGGACAGCCAACGAGCTAAACCGCGGCTATTATCTTTGGCGCACCAACGCGGTGACGGAATGGACGCTCGTGGACGGGAGCTTGCTTCCGGTAAACCCAAGCATCAACGCCGGGACAGCCGGTCTGCAAAACTACTTTGCGCTTCTCTACACCCGCGATATATGGGAATACGATGTCTCCGATGAAGGTTTTTTCGCAACCTATCAATCTCTTTTTGGCTATCCTTTTGACTATGCGATAGAGCCTCTCGTTCCGCCAGAGCTGAGACAACCTCAACTCACTCTCCCCTTTGCACGGGGTGAGACGTGGTCATTTACCGGCGGTCCGCATGGCGGCTGGGATGAAGGCTCTGCTTGGGCGGCTCTCGATTTTGCCGCCGGTGAGCCGCGCGGCTGCGTCCCCGCGGAGGAATGGGCTTTGGCATCTGCGCCGGGGGTGGTTGTTCGGGCGAAGAACGGAGCCGTGATTCTCGATCTCGATGGGGATGGCTACGAGCAAACGGGCTGGGTCTTGCTCTATATGCACATGGGGACAGACGGACGCGTCCAAAGCGGAAGCAAGCTGGAAACAGGCGCGAAAATCGGGCATCCATCCTGTGAGGGCGGTTTGTCCAACGCCGCGCATCTGCATTTTGCACGCCGCTATAACGGAGAGTGGATTCCCGCGGATGGCAATCTCCCCTTTAACTTGGACGGTTGGATTTCAAGTGGCACGGGCAACGCCTATGATGGATTTTTGACTAAGGGCAGTCAGCGCGTCGAGGCTTGGGATGCGCAAAATCCAGCTAACGAGATTACGCGCTAGGAGTTCTTTTTGAAATCCCATATTTCTCTTTTCTTGGCGGCTGTGATTTTGCTCAGCGCGTGTAACCCAACTGAGATTTCCCCCACTGCAACCGCGACTCTTGCGCCTCCTAGCAAGACGCCTTCGCCTATCCCCACCGCGACCCAAACCCCAACCCCACCGCCAACTGCCACAGTGTCCCCTACGCCAACGCCCGCGCCTTTTGCCGCGCTGAAAGCGGTTTCTTTGCAATATCTCGCCCCCACCGAAGCGGACGCGGTAAAAGTAGCTGAATCTTTAGGATATTTAATTAGCGGCGCACATCCTTCAAATATGTGTGGTCCTTTGGCGGGGGCGATTTTGCGCGAGGGCGGGGTAATTAGCCCCTATATTGACCTATACGATTTTTGGTTGCTTAATCCGCGCGTCCACGCAGCGAAGATAGCAAGAATTTTCCCGAGCAGCCGTTTTACTTTAACCGAAGTTCGCACGCCTCTGCTTGATTATGATTTTTCAAAAAACCCGCTCAAAGCAGGAGACTTTCTTTATCTTTACTTCGGTCCTAATGGGAATTTTGAGCATATGCTCACCGTGACGCGCGTTGATGAGATGGGGAGAGCGTATACGGTCACAAATGTCAACACAGACGATGGTTATATAATTGACGAATTCATGCTCTACGACCCCAATGCCCCCGGCGAAGGGCTCTTTTATCGTTGGAATGACCGCAATTACGATTATTTGGGCTTAACTGGCTCCGGCGGATTCGACCTTTGGCGTCCGCTCAAGAAATGGGACGCGGGCGATGCCGCTCTCACCGCTTCGATTAATGGCATTTTGGATAAAACCGGCGGCGAGTGGCATATTCTCATCAAAAAAACGGATGGCGAGCGGCTTTACGCGCGCAGTATCCACGAGAAGATTCATGTTGCCTCTGCAATCAAAATTCCGATTGCGCTTCTTTTCTTCAAATCCATTGAAGATGATGCGGAGAATCTGCCCGAATATCTCACCAGCCACGCGATGGACGGTCGCTCTTATGAACAATTGCTCTATGCGATGTTGGTCAATTCAGAAGAATCGGCAACAGGCAGTCTTTATAACGTCATTATTCGCAACAGATTAAATATCGAAGAAACGCTACACGCTTGGGGTATTGAAGATATTAATATCCCCTACCGCAAGGCAACCCTTTATGACCTTTCCCTGATTTTAGAAGGACTCTACCAGCATCATTTTGTCTCGGCAGAAGCCAGTGAGATGATTATTAATTTAATGGGCGTATATACCGAAAATGATGATATACGCACCGGCGTATTAAAAGAGTATTTCCCACAAGCCAAAATTTATAATAAACGCGGCACCTTGACCGCTGAGTTCCTTGTCATCGGCGATATTGCCATCATCGAAATAGAGGAAGAAGATTATCTCTTTTTGATATTTGGCCTCCAAGATAAAAATCTCAGCATGAATAACACTGAACTTAACGATACGATCGAGGAGATTATGCGCGCTTTTGGGAAGTATTTACAGGAGCAGTAAGTTTAAACTTTCACACTGCCCTAATCAAAAACTGCTACAATCTCTTTTTATCTGCCAGAAAACCAATCCTTATGCTAAAAAAAACAATTCCGCTCTTAACTACCCTATCCCTTCTTCTCGTCTCCTGCGGGAGCCTTAATCCGCCCCCCTTATGGGGAGAATATAGCACGCCCACCGCCGAGGGGGCTATGCCTGTGCAAGCGGTGCAAGTTCCCGCTATCTCATCGCCGAGCGCAACATCAGTTATTATCCCGACCGAAAAGGACGTAGTTGAAACACTCGCCCCCGTCCAAATAACCGAAACTGTGCCTGCCACTCTCACCCCAATCCCCGAAACCAAAATTCCTTCTGGCACGAAAGAATCGACTATTTTATATTATTCGCAATCGGGCGATTATCTCGAAGCTCTTGCCTCGCATTTCGGCGTAGAGGTCGCAGAAATCACTGCAACGGAAGAACTCCCCGATGAGCGTACTTTGCTTGATCCCAACACCCTGCTCGTTATTCCGGATAAACTCGGAGAAACAACATCCAACGAGAAAATTTTCCCCGATAGTGAAATCGTTTTTTCTGCTACTAGCAGCGATTTTGACGTTGAACTTTATGTCTCCGAAGCAGGCGGATATCTCAACGAGTACGAAGAATATCTCGGTTCCACAGGCTGGACGAGCGGCGCAGAGGGAATTGAACGTCTTGCCCTCGAAAATTCGACTAATCCACGCTTGTTGGCTGCGTTAATTGAGTACGAATCGGGCTGGGTGCAGGGGCAACCTAGCAATCTCTCGGAAACAGATTACCCCCTCAACTATATAGATTTCAGAAAACGCGGCTTATTCCGTCAAATGATGCGCGCCGTGCAGGATTTAGCAATCGGCTACTACGGCTGGCGAGATGGATCGCTCACCGAACTTACTTTTCCCGATGGAACAACCATGCGGATCGCCCCTGACCTGAATGCTGGTTCCGTTGCCATACAGTATTATTTCGCCCAAAAACTGGATCCCGAACGCTGGGCGCAAACCGTAGATCCGCGCGCTGGTTTCCCCGCACGCTACACCGAAATGTTCGGTGACCCCTGGGCACGCGCCCATCGCGTTGAGCCGCTTTTTCCGGCGGGACTAACCCAACCAAAATTAGAACTCCCCTTTGAGCCGGGATTGCAATGGGCGTATACGGGCGGACCCCATTCCGCTTGGGAGCATGAAGGTGCCTTCGCCGCATTAGATTTTGCCCCAAACGAAACCAGCGGGTGCGCCGAAACCAATCGCTGGGTAGTCGCCTCTGCCCCAGGACTGGTCGTCCGCTCTGATCACGGCGTTGTCATGCTAGACCTCGACGGAGACGGGAGAGAGGAGACCGGCTGGTCTTTGCTCTACCTTCATATCGCCACCGAAGGGCGTGTCCCTCTCGGCACTTGGCTCGAAACCGATGACCGAATCGGGAAACCCTCCTGCGAAGGCGGCGTGGCGACCGGCACCCATCTCCACTTTGCGCGTAAATATAACGGCGAGTGGATTTTGGCAGACGGCGCGCTCCCCTTCGACCTCGATGGCTGGATCGCACATCAAGGCGATGAGCCTTATTTAGGCACATTAACACGCGGCGATGAAACTGTCACTGCCAGCGTGGTGGGAGATTTTGTTTCGATTATCTTTCGCGATTTGCCCGAAGATGAAGAAGAAAACCCTTAAAATAATGCCTATGCTAAAAAAACGCTTCCGTACTACGTCTTGCATATTGCGTAATGAGCGTTCAGCTTTCCCCATTTATCATATCTTTATTCTATTCGCTTTTGTTTTAACAAGCTGTGTCCCTCAAAACGCATCTTTTCAATTCAACGCGACTGCTACGCCGCCCATCCCCACATCCACGCCTTATACCTCGCGTCCCAAATATAAACCCGGCGAATTGGTAGATTATATCGCTCAGGACGGCGATACGATGCCCGCTTTGGCGAAGCGTTTCAACACCAGCGAAGAAGAGATTTTTGAAGCCAACCCCATCATCCCGCGGGATGTGACCACCCTCCCGCCCGGGATGCCGATGAAGATTCCCATTTACTATTTACCGCTCTGGGGAAGCCAGTTTCAAATCATCTCCGATTCAGCATTTGTGAACGGTCCCGCCGCGATAGATTTTGATACCCAAAGTTTTGTAGATGCCTATCCGGGCTGGCTCAGAGAATATAGCGAATACGCGGGAAAAAAAGATCGTAACGGTGCAGAGATCGTCGATTATGTCGCTACCAATTTTAGCGTTAGCCCTCGTCTTTTATTGGCATTGCTGGAGTATCAAGCGGGTGCGCTCACGAACCCAGAAAAGCCCGACACCCCTTATCCCCTTGAGTATATTGATCCCCAATCCCATTCGGGGATGTATCTCCAGCTCATTTGGGCGGCAAACACACTTAATAATGGTTATTATGGCTGGCGGCGCGGCGATTTACTAGAATTTGACCGCTTAGACAGCAAACTCGAAAGACCCGACCCGTGGCAAAACGCGGCTTCGGTGGCAATCCAATACTATTTTTCGCGCACGCAAGTTGGGGTCGCGTACGAAAAGGCGATTGGGGCAGAGGGATTGCTGGAGACGTATACCAAGCTCTTTGGTAATCCGTGGTCGAGACAAGACATCCTCATCCCCGGTTCTTTAAAACAACCCACCTTGCTACTCCCTTTTCCACGAGCAGAAACGTGGACATATACCGGCGCACCGCATACGGCTTGGGGAAAAGGGGAACCATTTGCCGCGGTGGATTTTGCGCCCCCATCCGAGGTGAGCGGATGTTTTGTGACGCAACCTCAACATTTTACGGCAGCAATGGCAAATGGGATGGTGACACGCGTGGACCGGGGCGTGGTTATCCTTGACCTAGACATGGACGGAGACGAACGCACAGGGTGGGTAATTCTCTATCTGCATATTGCCACGCAAGGTCGCCCACAATTGGGGACGATTTTAAATGCGGGTGACCCCATCGGCTACCCCTCCTGCGAGGGCGGAAAAACGACCGGCACACATATCCATATTGCTCGCAAATATAACGGCGAGTGGATTTTGGCAGATAGCCCGCTCCCCTTTGATATGGAAGGCTGGATTCCGCATAATGGCGTGGCGGCATATCGGGGAACTCTCGTAAAAAACGGCTATACAGTTAAAGCCAGCTCTGTTTCTGACGCGCGTAGTCAGATTACTTCTGGTAATTAAGAACAACTATAGGGAAATTTTATGCAAATTGACACAACTATTCTTATCTTTATTCTCAGCTTCGGAATTGTCGCCTTAGCCTCTAAAGAAATCGGCGCGTTTTTTGCGCGTTATAAATTGCCGCTGATTAGCGGTTTTCTTTTCGCCGGAATTTTAGTGGGTCCTTATCTGCTCAATATCATTCCTCGCGAGGCGATTTCTAAACTTCGCTTTGTAGATGAAATCTCTTTAGCGTATATCGCTTTCGCCGCAGGGAGCGAACTTTATCTCAAGGAACTCCGCAGTCGCTTCAAAAGCATCGCTTGGGTCACAATAGGATTGGTTTTAGCCACTTCTATTATCGGGAGTTTCGCCTTTTTCTTTTTAACAAAATATATTCCTTTCACTCAAGGATTATCCATCTCCAGCCGAATTGCGATTTCAGTTTTAGCAGGAGCGATATTGGTAGCTCGTTCGCCCTCCTCGGCAATCGCAATCGTTAACGAGTTACGCGCAAAAGGACCCTTTACCCAAACCATGCTCGGTGTCACCGTCATCATGGATGTTGTGGTCATCATCCTTTTTGCTTTCAATTCAGAAATTGCTGAAGCCTTATTAACAAACATCAGTCTTAACCTGAGCTTTATCGTATTTCTTTTGGCAGAATTGGCTTTATCCATTTTCTTTGGTTATTTACTTGGAAAACTTATTGAAATTATCCTCTACCAAAATTTGAAAGGCACACTCAAAGGCATCCTCCTCCTCTCCCTGGGATATTTCGTTTTCTTAAGTGCTAATTTTCTGCACCATTATAGTTTTGAATATTTCGGCGCAGAAATTCTCCTTGAACCGCTCCTAATTTGTATGGTTGCAAGTTTTTTCCTCATCAATTGGACTCCCCACCGAGACCAATTATTAGCCGTTTTGCACGATTTAGGTCCAACAATTTATATCGTCTTTTTTACACTCACCGGCGCATCATTAGCTTTAGATGTACTCGCCAAAACTTGGCAAATTGCCTTAGCTCTCTTCTTCATCCGCTTGCTTTCAATTTTTATCGGCTCTTTTCTCGGCGGCACAGTTGCAGGTGAACCGATGAAAAATAACACGGTCAGTTGGATGGCTTATGTCACTCAAGCGGGGGTCGGACTAGGTCTCGCCAAAGAAGTTGCAGTCGAATTTCCCCAATTTGGGTTGGACTTTGCAACGATTATTATCGCCGTAATTGTTCTCAATCAAATTGCCGGACCGCCCCTCTTCAAATGGGTGATTAACTATGTCGGGGAGGCGCATCCACGCGGAGAAAGCACTTTTGACGGCACGCGTGATGCCTTCATTTTCGGCACAGACGATCAAGCTCGCGCCCTTGCCCGTTTGCTCAAATCAAAAGGGTGGCAAATCAGATGGATTTGCCCAGATGCCTCCTGCGCAATGACCGCGCACGAAGACGACGAGCCGCTTTCTGTCTTAACCAAGATTGACTTTAAAAATCTGGAGAGCATCGAGGCAAATAAAGCCGATGCAGTCATCACCATGCTTTCGGATGACGAAAATTATCGGCTTTGCGAACTTTTTTATGAGCATTACGGCACAAAAACACTTGTCACTCGTTTACATAATCCCGCCAACCGAGAGCGTTTTCTAAAACTGGGTGTGCTTATCGTATATCCGGGTACAGCTACGGCTCGACTTTTGGATCAGTACGCCCGTAAGCCGGATTCCGCTTCTCTGCTGCTGGATTCAGAATCCAAGCATCAGATTCGCGAGATTTCCGTCCGTGACCCGAACTTGCATGGCATTGCCCTGCGCGATTTGCGTCTCCCCAGCGATACTTTGATCATCGCGATTCATCGAGGTAGCAATGACATCATCTCGCATGGATATACCCGTCTCCGGCTTGGGGATAGGGTGACGGTGATTGGTTCACCGCAGAATCTCGAAGAGATAACGCTCAAATTAGAGGTTTAACGAAAAAGAGACTGGGTTTTCAACCCAGTCTCTTTTATTTAACGGGGGCAAGCCCAAATTCACGAGCGATTCGTTTATTCGCTTTCGTAAGTGCCTTTGGTGACTAAAGTCCGCTCGGCATCGCCTTGATCTTCGTAGATTTCATAGTCCAATTTAATTGGCATTACTTTATCGAGCATTCCTTGTGCAGGGCAATAGCGTTCGGCAGAAAGTTGGATGGCGCGGCGCAGGGCTTTTTCGTCAATTTCATGTCCAGTGACATCGTAGTGAATGGTAGCGCTGGTGAAAACTTTGGGGTGATTTTCGGCACGTTCGGTATGGACGCTGACTTCGTAAGCGGTGATTTCCTGGCGTTTTTTTCGCATAATGGAAATGACATCCATCGCGGTACAGCCACCTAAGCTAATAGCCATCAATTCCATCGGCTGAAAACCATCGTTCTCCCCTCCTACATTCGGAGTCGTCCCAAGCGGAACAGTAAAACCAGTATCAGCCGTGCCAGCAAAGGTCATGCCGTGATCCCAAGTTACTTTCGCGTCCATTTTTTCTCCTTACCTATTTTTGAATGAGGGGTGTGACGTGCTTCTCAAGCATATTTTTGCTGATTGCGCCTGTCCACGCGAGGCGGACAACGCCATCTCTATCTATCACGAAAGATGCAGGCAAAGAGAAAGAGTTAAAAGCCATCCCTGCCGCGCCTTTTGGGTCAATCCAGATCGGATATTTTACGGTGGTGGTCTTGATATAACCTTCTACTTGTTTCAGCGATTCTTGAGAATCAATACCAATGATGACAAAGCCTTCGTCTTTATGGTCTTTATAATACTCTTGAAGAATGGGCAATTCTGCTTTGCAGGGAGGACACCAAGTTGCCCATAAATTGACCATAACTACGCTTCCCCGATAATCAGCTAGAGATTGGTCTTCATTCGCCAAGTTTGTTAATGCCAATTCGGGGGCATCATATTCTACCGGCAGGGGAATGGATGAATATTCATCTTCAGGACTGGGGGAGGTTTTGGTATTTTTATCACTGGGGAATATAAAAAGAGCGGCGATGCCTAAAAGAATAATGCCAACACCAACAATAATCATTCCTACAGGGGGAGCGGTTTTTTTCTTAAGATCTTTTTTTCTACGACGACGAGAAGAGTTACGATTTGCCATTTGAGCATACCTCGTTTCTTTATAATGGCTAAGTTTTCGGTTATTATAGATTCATTGCTCTACAATTTACCAACTCATTGATTGTTGAGGACTCGCCACTAATGTGTTTTGCCTAAGGAAAAAGGAATCCGAGCATAAAATATCTCGAATTCCTTTTCCTTTTTCTACAGACCAAGCAGACGGTCAATTTTTGGACGGTCAAATCCAACGATTATCTTATTTCCAATACGGAGTTGGGGTACGCCCTGCTGCCCGCTACGACGAACCATATCTCGAGCAGCAGATTGGTCTCGCGAAACATCTACATCCCGAAAGGGAACTTGTTTCTTACGAAGATATTGCTTGGCTTTCCGACAATAGGAACAAGTTGGGGTTGAAAAAACGATGACGCGCGGATATTTTTTTTTCTCTGCCATAAAACGCTCCTATAGTTATTTTCCCATAATACGCTTGAGTTCTGCGAGCATATTACTTTCGGGGACTGCCCCAACAACGGTGCCAGCACCGTCATTAATGGTTGTCTGCGGAACACCGCTGACATTGTACTGACTAGATAATGCTTGGAATTCTGAGGCTTCAACCATCTCAGCCTGAACCATTGAACTTTCCATTGCCAATTGATGTGCGAGCGTCACGGCTCGGGGGCAGTATGGTCAGGTAGGGGTGACGAATACCTGCAAGAGAACAGGCTCCGTCAATTCTTTGAGAAAATCACGAGTTTCTTGTGTAAGCCCAGAATCGCGACCGGAAACAAGTAGAATATCCTGAATTAGAGAGGTAAACTCATGCCCGGAAGGGATTCCAGCATAGCGGATGCCAAAGTCGGAAACCGTATCGCCATCTTTACCAGCGATAACAATGCCAGGGGCTTTATCTACGTTAAATTTTTCTGCGACATCAGCATCGGCATCAAGATCATAAATATCAAGGCTTAGCTTATCTGAAATATCAACAACCTCTTCGATCAGTTGTTGCGTATCAGCACAGTACATACAATTGTCTTTCTGTCCAAAATACATAACGTGGACAGATTCTTTCATGGGCGCAAATGCGTCTTCAATTTGTTTGATAACATCTGCGTTCAATAATGTTGCCATAAAAACTCCTTTTTGAATTTAGTCGTACACAATTTATTAGATGCACTAAGGACTTAAAAAGTTACATCATTTTCTAATAGATTTCCTTTTTGGATAAAATCATCCAAGTCCAGACTGCGGAAAAGCCGTTCCCGTACCCCCAAGGGGATTGTCGTCTTTGAGGCAGTCTCATGGTAGAGATAGATAGTTTTTTTCAGAGTGTCTACCACAATTCGGCAGTCTTCACAGTCCGCCATGTGATTTTCGATTTCTTTGCACAAGGCATCGCCTAAAATACCGTCTACATAATCTGACAAAGACTCAAGAAATTCGCCGCAATTGACCTCTTTTTTCATCAGATTTTCTCCGTTCCTAATCGTTCTCCATAATAAACTGAAAGCAATTCACGCAACTTCAAGCGTGCGCGTAATAATCTCGTTTTTACGGTGGTCTCGGTCAACCCTAAGGCTTCACTCGTCTCACGGATAGATAATTTCTCAATATCTCGCAAAATAAAAACAACGCGTAGTTTCTCTGACAACTCCTGAATGGCTTGATCTAAATAACTTTGTGCTTCGGAGGAGATTAAGTCACCTTCCGGCAAACAACACCAATTTGTAAACTCGTTCAATGCCAATTCTTCACTTTCGATAGCGTCAATCGTAGGGGAGAACTCAATCTCAGGTTTTCTTCGGCGGAGTGTCATCAACGCTTCGTTCGCCGCAATCCGATAAAGCCATGTAGAAAGGCTGGAACGCCCTTCAAATTTTGGGAGAGCTTGAATTGCTTTGAGAAAAGTATTTTGGAGAACATCTTCCGCATCTTGCGGATTTGCTAACATTTTCAAAGCAAGCCGATATATATTCGTTGAATATGCGTCTACAAGACGAGCAATTTCCGCTCGATCTCCGACACGCAATAGGGGCAAGGAAAACTCTTGCTGATTTCCTTCACTCATTTAGATAGTTCCTCTTCTAAAAAGTTACATTCTTAAACTTCGTCCAGTATAACGTATGAGTATAAATATCGTGTAAGAAGGAATGAGAAAAAAGAATTAGAACGTCATGTTTTACGGATGATAAATGTCGAAGCCTTCGGGATTTTCGCCACTAGAAAAGAATTTTCCTCTACGCTATCATCAAAATGATATGAACAATCTTTTTGATACTATTCCCTTTTTTAGAGACCTCAACGAAGAAACGTTTAAGGTTCTGGAACCTTTGTTCGAGCCTTGTACTTGTCATACAGGCATTATTTTTGAACAAGGGGATCCTGCGATTCATCTTTACTTCGTAATTAGCGGGAAAGTAAATATTCTCTACAAACCTTACGATGCGCCACCAATCACGGTTACAGAAATAAAGCCAAGCGGAATTTTCGGCTGGTCTGCCATCGCAGGGAATACGGTCTATACTTCGGGAGCCGCCTGTCAGACAGAATGTCAGGCGATGCGAATTCAGGGGAACGACTTACGTCAACTTTGCCTCAGCCACCCCAAAGCAGGCGGGATTTTGCTCGATCGCTTGGCAGAATCGGTCTCTTCGCGCTGGAAAAATGCACATTCTCAAGTGCGTGATATACTCGCTCAGGGCGTATCCGCTCACTTAGAAGGTTAGAAAGGAGTTATAACCGTGTCTCCCGAACATAATCACATCATACATAGTAAGGAAGAACAGATTAAAGGCTTGCTAGAACAGGTCAGCGCATATATAGAACAATATCATGGTGGAGCTGTTGAGTTTATCTCGCTTGAAGAGGAAGTCCTAACCGTACGCGTTGGCGGAGCATGTCTTGGTTGTCCGCTTTTGCCCTCCACCCTTCAAGGCTGGGTGGCTGGAACAATCCACCAATTTTTTCCGGAAGTTCAAGTAGTCTCTGCCGAGTAAAAATTGTTACCTATCATAAGCGTCTAAGTATGCGAGGGATACGACGCATTTTTAGTGTCAATCCGCAAACATCGGTAAAACGGTTTAAAAAAAGACCTAAAGAACCCGCCTGTAGCCGAAACGCTTGCCCAAGCACGGGCTGATGATATTCTTAAACTTGATAAAGTCTAAAAGAAGAATAAACGCTGGCTTTGGACTGCAATCCGTCGTAGAACAAGACAACATGGAGTAATCCCCCTAAGATTACAACTTTTGACCGTTGGGTCGCTGGTTCAAATCCAGCTGGGTCCACAGAATCCCTGCCTTTTAGCGGGGATTTTTCTTTTGGAGTACACTATAGCATCAAAAAAACTGGATGGATAACTATGCCGACTTCTTCATTTTATAAAAAAACAATCGTCAAAGTTCTTTATATAGTCCTTTCGACTACCGTGTTTTATGTGTTTTTAGAATGGGTTTTTCATGTCACCAAACCCTCTTTTATGTGGACGATGACAATTTGGCAGGATATAGCCGTTTTTTTGCTGACCGCGTTGGTTTTGGTCGTACCGGAGATTATCCTGATTTTGCTTTTGTGGGGAATTAGCAAACTTTTTAAATCAAATTATGCTGAAGGAGCTTTTCAATGGTTCGGGGCGATATTTTCCGCGTTGATTTCCGCATCCTTAACGCTGATTTTGATTGACAATTTCACCTACACCCTATTTGGGGTTGGGATTGTTACCACGCGCAGAATACCGCGTGCTTTCTACGCACTTTTCTTTCTCATTTTGATTGCGCTTTTCTTTAGAAACAAGTTAGCCTTTTTGCGCGCTTCTGAGAAAGTTTCTCCCTTTTTATCGTATTTAATTCTTTCCCTTCTCCTGGTTGCGAGCCTCGTTTTTCTTTTACAAATCCCTGCTTCGGGATTAGGGAAAAATTTACAGGCAAAAGATTCTGCTAATTTACCGGATATTATTGTATTGGGCATAGACGGGGTAAATGCGGAGAATATGTCTGTTTATGGCTATTCACGCGAGACCACGCCGCATATTGCCGAATTTGCCGAAAATGCGCTTTTGGTCGAAAATGCTTTTTCTAATTCGGGGAATACGGGCGGGTCGTTAACCTCCCTGCTCACGGGGAAACTCCCGCTCAAAACGCGCGTGGTTTATCCGCCCGATATCCTTTTGGGAGAAGATGCCTATCAGCACCTCCCCGCGCTTTTGAAGCAACTGGGCTATCACACCGTCCAAATTACGATGCCGAGTTTTGGAGACGCTTATGATAGAAATATCAAAGCTGGATTCGATATCTCCAACTTTCGTTCGGATAAAAGTGCAGCGTTTACGAGCTTGACCCGAAACTTGGGTGCCGAAAACGGCTTTTATTTCGCAAATATCATTCTTGGGCGTATCTCGGAGCGAGTTCAGCATCTTTTCTTCGTCAAGCGGATGAAAAACCCCTACGAGATTGTCACCCAACCGAGTGATCGCTTTTCGGAAGGCGAGCGTTTCGATGGAATTTTAGCGACATTGGATGAAGCGGGGGACACGCCCGTTTTTCTCCACGTCCACATGATGGGGACGCACGGGCCGATATTTGCGCCGCGAGAGCATATTTTTTCTGTGGCTGGGGAGCAAGAAGAGCCGTGGATGGTCGATTTTTACGATGATGCTATTAGGGATTTCGATTCTTATTTCAACGAGCTTTTTGAGCATTTAGAGCAAAGCGGGAAACTAGAAAATACGCTCATTATTTTATATTCTGATCACGGTGAAACATGGAACGCGCGAAACCGCGTCCCGCTGATATTTTGGTTTCCGGGTTCGGAGCATACGGGGAAAATTGAAGAAAATGTGCAGTTACTCGATGTTGCGCCGACAATTTTGGATTATCTCGAGGTTCCCAAGCCGGTTTGGATGCAAGGACGCTCTATTTTAAGCGATGAACTTTCTCCAACCTATCCGATTTTTAGTGCGGATGTTGCCGGAGATGTGGTCGAAAACGTAGACGGGGAATGGATTATTGTAGAGGATTATATTTCCCCGCCTTTTTATCAGCTGGGCAGGGTTAATCTAATTCTTTGCGATCAATGGTTCTCTTTAGATATACGCAATCCGCAATTGACTTATGGCAAAATTGGCGGCTCTACAGCGAGTTGCGAACCTCCTTCCCCTGAGCAAGCAAAAGATTTGATTTTAGAAGAGTTGGTAAAAAATGAATACGATATTTCCTCCTATCCGACTGAGATTGAGATTTCTCCCGATTTGCCCTAGGCGTTTATCCGTAACTTAAGCCGTGCGGAGACGGCGTTCATAAATCATCACCGCTCGGGGTCATTT
>JAOZOM010000564.1 GCA_029933275.1 Anaerolineales bacterium
TGTTTTCCGTAGCGATATTCCAATCCCTTTTCACAAAGATGGCGCAAATAACTCTCTTCGGTATGTCCTTCAGGGACGATAAAATGGGGTAAGTGATATTCTTTGAAGTCAAGATTTACATTGCATTTCTCGGCGATTTCGAGGGTGTTTGTGAGAGACTCTGGGATTTCGCCAAAAATTTTGAGCATCTCTTCGGGCGAGCGCAAATAATAAGTGGGGTCATCCATTGAGAAGCGGTTTTTATCACTTAAGCTGGTGCCGGTTTGGATGGCAAGTAAAATATCTTGGTATTTCGCATCGCTTTTTTTGATATAGTGAACGTCGTTGGTCGCAATAAATTTAGATGAATGTTTTTTGCCTAGTTCAACTAATTTTTTGTTAACTTCAACCAATTCGTTGATATTATGTTGTTGGAGTTCTACATAAAAATCATCTTTGCCAAAAAGGTCATAATACCAATTTATGAGTTTTTCTGCTTCTTCGGTATTTCCTTTGAGCAAGGCTTGCGGAATCTCTCCTCCCAAGCAACCTGTTGCAGAAATCAATCCCTCAGCGTGATCAGCTAAAAATTCGTGGTCAATACGCGGGCGATAATAAAATCCCTCCATTTGGGCGGCGGAGGTAATTTTAAGTAGGTTTTTATAACCAATCTCGTTTTTAGCGAGCAAAAGAATATGAGACGATTTCCTGTCAAGTTTAGAATCTCTATCTCTCATACCGCGCGCCGCCATATATGCCTCTACGCCGATGATGGGCTTAATATCATTTTTTTTTGCCTCGTCATAAAACTCTTTAACCCCAAACATGGTGCCGTGATCAGTGATGGCAAGAGCGGGCATTCCCATTTCTTTGGCGGTTTTAACAAGTTTTTTGATATTGCTAAAACCATCAAGAAGGGAGTATTCGGTATGGACGTGAAGGTGAACAAAGGACATGGGGATGAATTAGGGATTAGTGGATTAGGAATCAGTAAATCGGGAATTAGTAAATCAGGGATCAGTAAATC
>JAOZOM010000565.1 GCA_029933275.1 Anaerolineales bacterium
GCCAATTGAAGATGACCTCTACGAAAAATGCGCCGGTGAGGCTGTAAGCTACGGTTAAACCGATGACGGTTAGCGTTGGGCTAATCGCATTTTTGAGTGCTAGAACATAGGTGATAAATCGCTTCGGTAATCCGTATGCTTTTGCTGAGCGGATATAATCCTGCCCCATCACTTCGATCATTGCGGCGCGGGTCATGCGGGCGATTAATCCAATCGGGTAGGCGGCGAGGGTGATGGCGGGCAAAATCAAATGGATAAGAACATCTTTGAAGGCGTACCAATTATGAGTCAGGATGGTATCGAGGAGATAGAAATTGGTAATCACTTCAATGGGATTGGTAAAACGCAAATCACTGTCGACTCGTCCCGATAGCGGAAGCCAGCCCAAATTACGGAAGAAAAGAATCTGCAAGAGCAGACCGAGCCAAAAGGCGGGCATCGAAACCCCAAAGATGGAACCGGCGCGTACCGCCACATCCACAGGTTTGCCCTGCCATTGTGCGCTCAAAACCCCAAGCGGAATCCCGATGATGATCGCGATGAACATCGCCGTAAAGAGTAGCTCCAGCGTGGCGGGGAAACGGTCGGTAATCTCTTGGCGGACGGGTCGCTTCGTGGCGATGGAGTTCCCGAAATCGCCGTGCAAAACCGCGCCCATATAGCGGAAATACTGCACGGGGAGCGGTTTATCCAATCCCAGCTCGATGGTGACGCGATCTATATCCTCCTGCCGAGCGCGAGGTCCGATATACAACGCGGCGGGATTAGATGGAACCACCCGCGCCAGCGAAAAGGTGATGATCGAAACCCCAACCAACACGAGCAGGGATGTGAGAATGCGCCGAATGAAAAATTCAAGTTTTTGCATAATATCTTTTCCTGAAATTTGACTGGAGAATAGATATAACGAGGGTTGTATATATTCTACAAGCGAATTTCCTATTGTGCTTACCCTCACCCTCCGCCCTCTCCCAAAGGGAGAGGGGACTTAATTCCTTCTCCCTTT
>JAOZOM010000566.1 GCA_029933275.1 Anaerolineales bacterium
CTAGGTGAGAGTGTAAGGGGTCTTAAGGTGAATCCGCCCCAACAGTGAGTAAAACGATACGGGGTGCATCCGCCCCAAGAGCAAAATTTGATAATTATATGCACTGAATTTTTGGACTTAAAACGCTGAAAAACGAGTTTTTGCAACAAAAAAATAGAGAACGAGATTAGAGGGTGCATAGTCGCTGTATTGAGTGAATTCGAGAGAATATAGCTGCTAAAACTCGTCTTGACAAAATCCCTAAAACTCCGCTAGAATGGAAAACGAATTGACGTGTCCCTTTGGGAGAAGAGTATCTATTTAGACGTTCTCGCTTTGCGGGAGCGTCTTTTTTTATTTAATTTTAGTTAAGAGGAGATTCGTATGGAAATCAATTTGTCATCAGAAGTTTTGAAGAAACGGGGAGGCGTTTTTCTGGTTATTCTCGCGCTTGTCGCAGGAGGGTATTACCTTGTCAACTCCGGATTATTCAATACTAATCTTCTCCCGGAAGACCCTGAACTCGCCCAAGCTGGTGGTGTTGCAGCCGCATCCGGCGTTGAAACCTTTTTTACGCTGGACTACGAAGAGCCCCCTGAAGAGTGGTTAGCGCGTGTTTGTGCCATAAGCACCGAAGAAGGATGTGGCGTTACTGAAACTTTTTTCTTACCATCTATTGAGAAAATATTGGCGGAGAAACAACCCAAGACAACTTGTAACGCAACGTATGGCGAGATGGTTGATTCTGGCACTGAAACTGATGGCGTAGGCGATGAAGAAAAAGTCGTCTATGAATGGGAAATCTGGACCGTCAATCTAACTCTTTCAGCCCCCTGGGAAGGCACAGAAAAAGAGCAAGAAGCCTTCGTTCAGGTAAATACCGATGACGGCGAGTGGAAATTCGTCCGCATTCTTTTTGACCAAGAAGTTGAAAAATATACCGAAGAGGAGGTTGCTCAATGAAAACAAAACAATTTTCGAGATGGTTTAGCTTGACCCTTTTGATTGCGATGCTTTTTGTCGC
>JAOZOM010000022.1 GCA_029933275.1 Anaerolineales bacterium
GAAAATCTCTAAGAAAAACACTGGCTAAAATAAAAACCGTACCCCAAGCCCACGCAAAAAATACCTGTACAGGGCTTGCCAGTTCCCCGAAAATATTTAAGATCATCCACGGTACAGGTATAAGAGCTCCCACCGCGGCATAAATAAAGAGATCATTCTCCCAAGTTAAATGACTAAAAACAAAAGCGACTGAAGCCAACAACCATGTCAGCCCCACTAAAAACCACCATCCATCATCCCAGAGCGTGCTCATTATTGCTAAAGAAGTAAGGGAAGTCAAAAGCACAAGCAATAAAGAAATCTGGCTCACAATGAAAAGCGGTTTGGCAAACTCTTGATCTTGCCATTTGATTAAGAATTTAGTAAGTAGCAAAGCTCCCCATATCACCAAAACCATCAAAAACAGAGGTAGGGAAAGCGGGGAATCGAAAACACGGGAAAAATTGATTACCCCCACAATCGCCGCAAAAAACGTCGCTACACTAAAGAAACGCGATGTATATAGCCAAGTCCCATATCCCCACACCCCCGCGATGAGAAAATTAATCACCGCCCAGTAAATATAACTCCCCGCGCTCTGAAGATTCAGTAAATCCCGAAGAACGCCTGCATCCACAAAGAGAAACATAGAGAAAATAATAAAAAAGGTAAAACTGGCTTGCGGCAATTTCTGTTTGGTTCGTAATGCAGCACTCAGGAAGCCTAAGCTAACAACAACCAAAATCGGCAACCGAAAACGTTCAGCCAACGCGGCAAAAATCAATGCCGCCGATACCAAAAAGAACGCCCCTAAATATAATGAGATTTTAATACTCGATTCGCTAAATAAAACTTGTGCTAAAGATCGTTTTGGCTTTTTAGGTGCTGGGGGTTTAACCGGTGCAATCATTTTCTCGAGGGCTACTGGAGCTTTTGCCACAGAGAGAGGAGAAACTGCTTTGGGTTTTGCAACAGCTTCGATTTTCCTTTTAGCCAACTTTTTATCATAGGTATAACGCTTTGCCAATACCTCTGTTACGTCGTTGCTCAGAAGCCCATCTTCCCCCCAACGATAAATTTCATCCACCAAAACAGCGCGCATAGATTCTGACAAACTGTGGTTTTTTCTAAAAATCTGTCTATGCACAGAAAGATCTAAAGCATCCAAAGCCACGGCACGCACTCTTTTGCTACGATCCTTAATCGCCATCGTCTCAAGCTGATGCAAAATCCCCCCGCTACTATATTTCAGCGTAGAAAGAGTTTCAATGCTCTTTAAACGCTCTTCAACAGCGGAACTCTTCAACCCCTTCTGAATTTCAGACAAAATCATAGCAGGTGTTTTCGACTCTTCAACCATCATATACCTCCTAAACTTGCTCTTCACGTTGCTTTATGCTACCATCGCTAAAGTATACAACAAAAGGAAGAAAAATGACGATCTTAACGCTCTTAACCGATTTTGGAACGCAAGACGGCTTTGTCGGCGTGATGAAAGGTGTCATCTGGCAAATATGCCCCTCCGCAAAAATCGTTGATCTCTCTCACGAAATTCAACCCCAAAACCTAATTCAAGGTGCGATAACCCTATCGCGTGTCGCGCCTTATTTTGGGGAGGGGACTGTCCACGTCGCGGTGGTTGATCCGGGCGTGGGGACACGGCGAAGAGCCATCGCGGCGCAATTGGGCAACCAATTCTATGTCGCTCCTGATAATGGCTTGCTCACGTTGCTCATACAGGATGCCGAATCCGAGCATCTTCCGATAAAATTCGTCAACTTAGATAATTCTGATTATTGGCTACGCGACATCACCAGCACTTTTCACGGACGCGATATCTTCGCTCCGGTCGGCGCGCATCTCGCAGCGGGTGTTCCCCTCTCCAAGCTGGGAAGTCCGATAAATGACCCCATTTTGTTAGATTTCCCCAAAGCAATTAGAACAGAAAAAGGCTGGGAAGCAGAAATTACCTTAATTGACCATTTTGGCAATCTCCGTAGCAATTTACCTGCCAAGCAAATCGAAGGCGAAATTGAAATTTATATTTTGGGAGAAAAAATCAAGGGAATCTCCGCCTCCTATGGACATCACCCAAAAGGGGATTTGGTCGCCGTCGCGGATAGTGGCGGTTATCTCGAAATCGCGGTCGTAAACGGGAGTGCGGAGAAAAAATTAGACGCAAAAATTGGGGATTTGATTAAGGTGGTCATAAATGGATAAAATTCTCATCACTAATCTACGCGCACACGGCATTATCGGCGTTTACGATGAAGAGCGGGTTACGTCACAAGAGATTTTAATCAATATCACGCTTTACACCGATACACGTCGCGCGGCAAAAAGCGATTCACTCGAAGATTGCATCAATTACGATGCGCTCTCACAAAAGGTACGCACCCATGCTGAGGGAGCGCGGCGGCTCACGATAGAGGCTCTCGCCGAAGATATTGCTGAGATTTGTTTAGCAGAAGTTGGGGTTGAGAAAACGCTCGTCCGCGTAGAGAAGCCGGAGGCGATTGATTTTGTAGAGAATGTGGGGGTTGAGATTCTGCGTCCTTAACGGGAGCAAGCCCAAATCGCGCGCGAGGCGGTTTTTCATCCCCCTTAAATTTGTAAAGCTGAAGCTCCACGCGAGATATTATCCAAAAATTCTTGACGAGTAGCTAAGTTTGCCCGAAATGCGCCGTGCATGGCAGAGGTGGTCATGCGGGCGTTATGCTTTTTTACGCCGCGCATCATCATGCAAAGGTGCAAGCCCTCCACAACCACCGCCACGCCCTGCGGTTTGAGCAAATCACGAATAAAATCGGCAATTTGGCGAGTCATCCGCTCTTGCACTTGCAAACGGCGAGCAAACATATCCACAATACGAGGAATTTTGGAGAGACCGATTACTTTTCCGTTGGGGATATAGGCAACGTGGGCGCGTCCCATGAAAGGGAGCATGTGATGTTCGCAAAGGCTGTAGAATTCAATGTCTCGAACTAGCACCATTTCATCATATTCAACATGAAAAAGTGCGCCATTGACGATTTCTTCGGGGTCAGCTTTATAACCGGCGAGAAGTTCGTCGTACATGCTCGCAATTCTGAGCGGGGTGCGCCTCAACCCCTCACGACCGGGGTCCTCGCCAACCGCGAGCAGGATATTTTTTGCCGCTTCTTCGATAGCCTTGCTATCAAAAGGGGAAGTGTCTTTTTCTATATTATTCAAGTTTGTTTTATTCATCATCTTTATAGAAAGAAACTGACCCGAATTTTCGAGTCAGTTTCTTCGTTCTATTCGTTTTGTAATTTCTTAAATTATTATGCGATTTCCGGCTCAATCAAACCGTAGCTCCCATCACGGCGACGATAAAGGACATTGATCGCGTTGGTCTCACCGTTATAAAAGATAAAGAAGTTATTATGTTCCAAAAGTTGCATCTGCTCAAACGCCTCTTCCACCACCATCGGGTAAACGGTGAATTTTTTGTAACGAGCGATGCGCACTTCTTCATTTTCATCATCATCTTCTAAAGAGGTCTCAACTACCTCGGCAGCGGAACGTCCATCACCTCTGCCGCGTTCATTTTTTCCTTTATATCGTTCAATCTGACGCTGCATTTTTCCCAACGCAGTATCAAAAGCGGCTAAAATATCATCCGCTCTTTCTTCGGTTCGTAAGAGAATACGCGGACCCCGCACCGTGATTTGGGCAACCTGTCGGTCTCCCGCGCTACGCGCAGATTTCACATAAGAAAGATCTATACGCGTTGTTTCAATTTTCTTGAGATAACGATCTAACTTTTCTGCCTTGTCGAAAACATAGTCGTGGATTTTATCGGTCACTTCCATGTTTTTTCCGAAAACTTGCACTTCGTGTGTCATCGTACCTCCTATTGGATCGTGTGATTAGACAATTTGAAGACCATGATGAGGCAATGCTCTTGCGATGGAGAAAGCGTAAACATTTTTCGCACCACCACGAATCAGAGCCTCCGCACATGAATTTAGGGTTGCTCCCGTTGTGGAGACATCATCTACCACCAAAACAGTTTTTTCTGCAACACCTCTTCGATCTGCGATAAACGCATCTCGGACATTGTTTTTACGCTCATCCGCCGAAAGCCCCACCTGAGAAATGGTTTCTCGCGCTCGTTTGAGAACACGCGGCGCGTATTTCCATCCACTTGCAAGGGCTAAAGGAAGAGCGAATAATCCGACTTGATTATACCCGCGTTCACGAAAACGCTTTTTTCCTAGAGGAACAGGAACGATTAAATCAATTTTCCAATTGAGTTGATTAAAATAAGGCAAAAAATCTGCTACAAGAGCATCGCCCAAACCTAAATCCTGTTTGTATTTAATCCGATGCAAGGCTTTGCGAATTGGACCTTCAAAAATAGCCCAAGAAAGCAACGCCTGATAGGATGGTCGTTTTTGTTTGCAGTTGGGACAAATCCCAGCTTTGGGGTGTGGTAATCCACAAATTTCACATTTTGGTTCTGGGATTAAACGAATATTTTTTCTACAATCTTCGCACCAACGTATCCCCTTTTTGGCGCATCCCCCACAAAGAGGCGGGTATAAGAGGTCTACACCTGCCCAGAACGAACGATAAAGATGATATTGTATACGCCAAGATTTTTTCAAGGCTACTTCCTTATCCTTTATCCTATTCCTTTTCCTGTAAAGTTCTCCATCATACTAAATGCTGCCGGAGCCAATAAGACGATAAAAATGGATGGAAAGGTGAGAAATGCCATCGGGATAATCATTTTCACAGGAGCCTTATGCGCTTCTTCTTCTGCCATTTGACGACGTTTCACGCGCATTTGCTCCGATTGAATCCGCAAGACCTTTGCCATACTAACACCCAACTGCTCACTCTGAATCACGGCGGCAATAAAGCTGGTCATTTCGGCAATCCCAATCCGATCCGCCATATCTTTCAACGCATCCCGTCTTAATTTACCAAACTGAACTTCTCTAATCGCACGAGCAAAAGAGAGGGAGAGTTCGTTGTCCCATTTTTCGCTTACTTTTGCCATCGCAGCGTCAAAACCTAACCCCGCTTCAACACAAATCGTTAGCAAGTCAAGTGCATCTGGCATTGCCTTCCGAATTTCATTTTGTCGGCGATCTATTTTGCTTTGTAACCAAAGTTGAGGAGAGAAAAAACCAATTACTGTAAACACAGGCACGACAATGTATGGGTTAATTTTACTCGCGGGGGCAAAAATAAAAATAACGGTTAAGAAGGAGCCTAAAATACCAGCAATTACAAAGCGGGAAGCTAAAAATGTTGCCGCTGCCATCCGAATCGGATTCCCCGCTAGTTCAATTTTCAGTTCTGTATCTTCAATTAGATGTTGCGGAGTAAATCGTGCTGAAATTTCACCAACGCTCAAAAGAATAGGGACAACCACACGCTCACGAAAAGGTTGAGAAAGCTCAATCTCTTCAAGGGATGTTACTTCGCCTCGTTCGCTAAATTCAACCAAGCGCGAAGCTAATAAATCATCTTCGCCAGAAGAGGAGGATGATTCACGTCTTCCGATAACCACTAATGCAACGATCCCGCCGATAACTAAAAACCCGACAATTATCCATACCCAAACCATATTAAACCTCGATATCCGCGATTTTCATCATAACCATATAGCCTAAGCCAATCAAAACAAGAGCTGCGCCAAGAACGCCAAATCCACAGGCGTTCCCTTTCAAAAACAGATTTTTCATATAAGCATTATTTACAAACCAAAGGTATACCGAAAGCAAAACCGGCACCATCGAAAGGATTTTTGCAGAAGATCGTACTTGCGAGGTTAGAACTTGAATTTCGCCTTTAATACGAATACGTTCACGAATTGTAAAGGAAATTGTGTCAAGAATTTCAGCGAGATTACCACCGACCTCTCGTTGAACATTGATTGCCGTAATCATAAAATCCAAGTCATCACTAGGGATACGGCGCAATAAATTATCTAATGCTCTTCCCATAGGAACACCAAGCTGCATCTCTTGCACAACGCGCCGAAATTCATCGTTAATCGGAGGAGGAAGTTCTTTACTAATAGCCTCCATCGCCTGCATAGTGGAATAGCCTGCACGTAAACCATTTACCATCAAGTTAATCATATCCGGCAATTGGTCATTGAAAGCCTTAAGCCTTTTCTTCTGTTGGCCGCTCACATACATACCTGGAGCTATTCCTCCCACAACCGCACCAATCCCAAAGGAGATCACACTTCTTCCACCCAAAAACCACGCAAGAAATCCTAAAGAAATAATAGCTATAACCACTAGTGCATAATACTCCGCCACTTGGAATTTCATATCAGCGCGCGCAAGAGCCCGCTTAATTCTATCTCCCCTAGTCGATTTTTCAACTCGACGATTAACCCATTCTGTTAAAAATGATGTCTCATCTTTATCAGCTTGAGCCTCTGCATCTTCTTCTAAGTAACGCCCTAATCTATCTTCAACCAAATTACGTTCGCTGTTTGAAGACATCACAATCCCAGCTATTAACAAAATAAGCACTAAAACAGCTGCGATGATAAAAAAGGTGTTAGTATCCATTAATTATTTCCGCTATTTTTTCGTATAAAAAACTTAATATCGTCTTCTCTCGCCAATTCCAAAAATCGAGGGGGGCAAATGAATACCGCTCGCCTCTATTTTACTCATAAATTTAGGACGTAATCCTGTGGGGCGTAACCTCCCCATGACTTTTCCTTCTTCAACGCCTGTTTGCTCAAAAGCAAAAATATCCGTTGTTGTGATTACATCCCCCTCCATGCCGCTAACTTCGGTAATATAGGTGATCCGTCGAGAACCATCTCGCATACGCGCTTGATGACAAACCAAATCAATAGCTGAAGAGATTTGTTCTCGAATTGCTCTGACAGGCAAATCCATCCCCGCCATCAACGTCATCGTTTCAAGGCGGGAAAGCGTATCACGAGGACTGTTGGAGTGGGCTGTAGTCATTGATCCATCATGACCGGTATTCATAGCTTGCAACATATCAAGAGCCGCTTCATCGCGAATCTCCCCAACGATAATACGATCTGGTCGCATACGCAAAGAGTTAACCACTAATTGTTGAATTGTTATCTCTCCACGCCCCTCAATATTCGCGGGGCGGGATTCAAGAGTAACAACATGCTCTTGCCTTAATTGGACCTCAGCCGCGTTTTCTATTGTCAAAATACGTTCATCCGAGGGGATAAAAGATGACATAACATTTAACAATGTAGTTTTCCCAGAACCTGTTCCGCCAGAGATAACAATATTTAATCGAGATTCAACACACGCTTTCATAAACTGCAAAGCCTCTGGCGTAATAGAACCAAATTGGATAAGTTGCTCCATTGTAATCGGGTTCTTTGAAAATTTACGAATAGTCAAAGTTGGACCAACAAGAGAAATAGGAGGCACAACCGCATTTACACGAGAACCATCTGGTAAACGTGCATCTACATAAGGGCTTGATTCATCAATACGTCTTCCAAGAGGAGCTACAATGCGGTCAATAATACGCATCACATGCTCATCACTCTCAAAAGTTACCGGCACACGATGTAGTTTGCCTTTTCGTTCAATATAGATATTTTTCGCCCCATTCACCATAACTTCGGTGAGGCTATCGTCATTCAAAAGAGGTTCTAAGGGACCAAAGCCTAGAATTTCAGCTGTAATCTGTTCAAAAAGTCGATGTCGTTCCGGTCGAGAAAGAACAATATTTTCTTCTGCTAAAATTTGCTCGAATAAATCTTGAATTGATCGACGAACTTCTTCGGTTTGAGATATATCTGTAGATGGATCAATTTCCGCCAGCAATTTATTTTGCACGCGGGTTTTTAAATCATAATATGTCCCGGATTGCGGTGTCGTGCTAGGCGCGTTTGCCCGCCTTGATTGTAATGATCCTAAACGCGAAGAAGACTCTCCTGCCCCTTGTTCTCCAGAAGTCTTTTTCCCTGACGAAGAATTCTGCCCTTGTTCAATTCTCTTTAGCAATGACATTGCTTATCTCCAAATTACCGCGCACCCATTTCATCCTCTTTCATTTCAACAGAAGCAATCCGAGACCGAACACTCTCTGCTAAAGCAAGAATTCCACGACTTGCCGGTTGTGTTTTATTTCCTAAGATAAAGGGAACCCCTCGATTAACAGAAGGAATAACAATCCGTTCGTCAAGAGGAATTATAGCGGCAATCTCTGTCTTGAGGTTCTCACCTATTTTTTCAGGCGTAATACCAATACGCTTATCATAACGATTCATCGCAAAAACGATACGTTCCCTATCAACACCCAAAGACGATGCCAAATCAAGAAATAGTCTTGTATTTTTAATCGCTGGTATTTCCTGTGTGGCAACCAAAACAATGATGTCACTTTCATCAATAGATGATAAAACAACATCGGTCAATAATGAAGGAGTATCAACTATCACATAAGCATATAAACGGCGAAGATATTGCAATATTTGTAGAAAATCTTTGCCTGATACTGCCTCTGCTTGCTCCGGACGGGAGGGTGCAGCTAAAACATGCACACCTGAGGCATTATGTTTAATCATAACGTCTCCAACAATTTCCGGATCCAGCTCATCAACTATCGAGGCTAAATCCAAAATTGTATTTTTACCTTGCTCGTTAATGAAAATGGCGACATCACCAAATTGTAGGTTTCCATCTACTATTACCGCACGAGTTTCATCATTATGGAGAGCAATGCCAAGATTAACCGCCAAAGTTGTACAGCCCAAACCTCCTTTAGGCGCATAAACCACAACAATTTTCCCCTGAGATGAAGAGATACTCGGGATAGACGGCAAACCACTACTTGTTACATTAGATGCCGTTCCCCCCTTTGCTCTCTCTTGGTGCGCCATCGTTCCTGCTCGCCGAATAGCCGAAATTAACTCATCTCCCATAGGCGGCTTCGTGAGAAAATCTCGAGCTCCGGCTAACATTGCACGACGCATATAATTCGGATCCCCCTGTACAGATAGAATAATCACCTGAACAAAAGATCTCTTTTGTCGTATAGCTTCTGTAGCCGCAATACCATCCATATCGGGCATATTAATATCCATCAGGATAACATCAGGCTCAACCTCTTGAGCAATATCAATTGCCTCTCTACCTGTACGCGCCACCCCAACAACTTCTACATCAGACTCAAATTGAAGAAGTTTTCGAACATTTTCTCTTGTTTCTGCTACATCATCAACAATTAGCACTCTAAATTTATCAGTAGAAGCCATGTATACTCCGCGAGTCTTTGATTATATTTTTCTATATTATTGTGCAGGTTGGGTAGAGTCATTTTCTAAAGAAGGTTCTACCAAAGCATCGATGCGAGGTTCAGGACCATACGGTAATTTTGCAGGCACTGGAATAGCATACTGGCTGAGGAGGAATTGTAATGTCGCAGCTTCTGTTTCTACTCTAGATGTGTCGTTTGCTCCGCGCAGGGTCAAAGTCAATTGAGCCCCTCCATATAACATATAAGTCAACGAGGTCGCGTCTTGAGGAGAAACAATTAAAGTAACGATATCTGGAGCATCCGGAGCGGGAGGGGTGTCTCCCTGCGCAGGAGGAGTTTCTTCTTCCCCTTGATTAGCAACTTGCTCCCCCTCAACAGGAAAATTCCCTAACTTTAACACAGTGACATCTTGAAAAATTGTCTGGCAAACTGGGCGAGGACGTTGATCTTCTGCAGGAACGATATAAATAGGTTGCTGGAAAGTTGGGTCAAGCTCAACTCGCCCCTGAGCGGAACCCGATTCCTCACTTGTCTGCCCCGCACTCACACTAGCAGATAAACTGGGAGCCTCTGATGGTTTAAAACCAGATTGCGAAACAAAAGCTGTTCTGTTTGGTAAGATGGATTGAAAACCTGAATCTATATCAACAAAAAGGAAGCAAGCAATGACATTTACATGAGCACCATCAGCAACCCCGTAGGCAACAGACGATAAACGAGAGGTGGGAATTGAAATCGCTGTCATTCCCGGTGAGATCAAATTCACCCACTCAGGACCTGTTGAAGCAATAGCCCCCGCTTCACCTATCATTGGCTGTGTAATAACAACACCTTGCTCAATAGGATATTTAGCAAATTTTCCAACAAGCTGATCTTCTCTTTGGTCATATCGGAACATCACACCAAAATCTGTTCCCTCTGGCAAAGATATTGATCCCAAAACATCCTCCGTAATCTCTGCCCCTTGTGGGATGCTTTGCTGGGCAATTACGATTTCAACCAAAGCTGGAGCAGGGGCGGCTGCTTCTTCTGTCGTCTTAGATTGATTTTTAAAAAACAAAAACGCTCCCGCCAAAGCAACAAGCAAAATTAACGCTAAGTAGATGAAAACTCTTCCGCGACGCATAAGTAGCTCCTCTCCTTACTTCGGACACTTTTATCAACATACAAATGATATAAATATGAGTAATGAATTATAGCAGGAAATTTATATAAAATGATAGGAAAAAGGTGGGACGCTGTCTTACGACAACGTCCCACCTTTTTTATTAAAACAAATCTATTATTTAAACTAATCAAGCGCACTATTCACGCTACTAAAAACATTACCAATGATCGGTCCGAGGATCAGCAATACAGCAAGAACAACAACGGCTACCAAAACAAGAATCAACGCATACTCTACCAAACCTTGGCCTTTCTCTTTCGGGGAGAACAACATGGGGAAACACCTCCTTCTTTTTATAATTTCTTCGGATTTATTATCCGAAGATAATTACATTATAAACATCTTATAAAAAAAAACAAGGGGCTTAAAGATGTCTTTGCTTACAATTATGAAAGCTGATTAACTTCCTGCTGGAACAGAGAATACGACTCTTGTTCCCTTTCCTGCGGAACTGTCAATGTCGAAACTTCCACCTAACATTTCAACACGATCACGAATAAGCTTCAACCCTAAACTGCTACTTTCATTGAGTGTATCAACGTCAAAACCTTTTCCATTGTCATCAACACTAACTTTTATCAGGCTATCTCCTACATCAACATAGACTTTTACAACGGAGGCATGGCTATGTCGCGAAGCATTCCCTAGGAGTTCCTGTAAGGCTCGAAATACCATTACTTCAAGATATGGCTCTAGTCTTCTTTCTGTTCCGGAGACAAGCAAGTTCATTTCTATGCCGGATTGTTCCTTAAAAGTTTCTGAATACCGGCGAATAGTCGGGATTAACCCTAAATCATCCAGCATCATGGGACGAAGCTCAAAGATGAAATTGCGGACTTTTTGGAAAGTACGCATTGCAGATGCTTTGAGGCTGTTTAGTTCATCTCGTGCTTGGTCCACATCTACAGATAAAAGACGCGTCGCTATTTCGGCTTGCAGAATGAAATTAGACAAAGCTTGGGCAGGACCATCGTGCATTTGCCGCGACAAACGCTGACGCTCAGATTCTTGCGCGTTAACAATCATCTCAATATTTGTAGCTTCGCTTCGTTTGCTTCCACCGGTTTGAGTTACATCTTGACTACCAGAACCATTCGCTTGATTTAAAACTATTTTATAACGCTCAAGATGTGTTCTATCATTTTGTAATTTATCTAATTGACCACGCATCACAAGAAGGCGTTGTTGCGCATCCAAGGCAGAATCGTAAGCCATGCAAATTTCTTCAACAGACATTGACGATGAATCCGACTGAATTTGCTGCAAGTGAGCCGTAATCGCCGCGTTTCGTTGTGTTAGCTTCCCCACTTCGTCTTGGCTTTGCTCGATCATTATGGTTATTTCCCGTAATGATCCTTCTGTTTCATCAATTTCAGATTGAATATCAAGAATTTGAATTTCTTCTACATCTTGGTCGGGTTGAGATAAAACCATGCTAATTCTCTCCTAAAAATCCTTTTCATCATCGTCACGCAACTGCACCCAGCCGCGTTTCAAAGCGTATACAACTGCCTGAGTGCGATCTTCAACACCAAATTTTCTTAAGATTGCAGTGACGTGATTTTTAACCGTTTGGTGGCTAATCCCCAATAAAAGTGCAATTTCTTTATTACTCATCCCGCGAACAACGCAAGAAAGAACTTCCATCTCTCGCTTCGAAAGAGGATGAAAAGGCATACCGGGTTCACTATAAGGACGATTGCTCTTAGTCGCCTTCATTTGGCTATTGATCCAAGCATCCAACTCTTCGCGAGAGAAGACTTGCTCGGCAATAACATATTTCCCCTTATAAATTTCTCGTATGCTTTGGATTAAGCGTTGGGGACCAATCTCTTTCGCACAATATGCAGCAGCACCCGCTATGGCGGCGTGCAAAGCTTGCTCAAGATCATCATACCCCGTTAACAACAAAACCCGCGTATTGAGTTTTTCCTGCACAACGCGGTGAGTGACTTGCTGCCCATTCATCCCCGGTAAATTAACATCAAGAACGGCAATATCGGGAGCGAGCGAGCGTATCATTTCTAACGCGTCTTCTCCGCTCGATGTTTGACCAATCACGGCTATATCAGGCTCTAAAGATAATGCGTCTACAACCCCTTGACGAAATAAAGGATGATCATCAATGACAACTAATTTGATTTTTTCCATGGCACTCTTATCCCTTGTATTTTCATCGAGTATAGCACAGGACTTTCAGCAAAGCATTATAAGAAAATTGCAAAGACCTTAACGCACCCATTGATAAACGCTCATATTCTCGCCATTCATCAATAGAGCAAAAGGACTATCCGTATTATACACAAGAGGCAGCCCTTCTGACAGGGTTTCATACCAAGAGGGAAAAACTATCAGATAATCTACTTCTTGGTCATTTAGATAAAGGGTAAGTTCTTCTTCATCCCGCAAAATGGAAATAACATCCGGAGAGACCAACCCGGCAAGATCAACGAGTTCACGCCCGTCAAAATAGCCAAGTGCGCCAATATCGTGTGCGGCGATTAACGCGTCCGGCGGAAGGTTTTCGGCAACCCAATGCGCGGTGGTGACCATTTCACTTTCGATGAAGGCGACATCTTCAGCATAGGATTTGGCACCCAGCCCATAGAAAGCAAACCAGACCAAAATAAGTGCGCTTCTCCACGCGAATGCACCTAGTTTTTTCCAATGCACACGGTGAGAATCGGCTAAAAGGCGAGAGAGTCCACTTAATCCCCAGAAAAAATAAATCGGCATGGCAGGAATCATATAACGCCCGTGCTGGTAAGTGACGGGGAGTTTCCACGCGTAGAGAGCAGCGTAGCCCAAAAACCAGAGTCCGCCTACGAGGGTGCCAACATCGCGACGGCGAAGAGCATGCCAACCAAAATAGAGCGCGGCAGGGAGCAATAATGCGCCCGCACCAATCAGTGGAAGTTGCGCTTCGCCAAAAAAACGCGCCCAAAGAGGAGCCAGTTGCAAAGAGGCATATTCCGCTTGCTTGGCGTAAAAAGTATTCGGATAGGGAGTCCCCGTGATAGCAAGATTGAAAAACAGATAAAGCGCGAGAAAAACCCCGAAGCTGAGGAAGAGATTGAACAAATCTTGCAAAATTTTCTTAAACATCTTCCCCGAGAGCAAAATCACAACCACGACTGGACCCAATAACGTAACCCCGCCCGGACGCACCCAAATGCTGATACCGATTAGTGCACCGAAAAGAAAATAATTGCCTTTGCTTTCTGCCAAAAAGACCAAAACTGCCGCAACGAGGAGGGCGTAGAGCAAAGTTTCCATGCCAGAGAGAGATGCCCAGAGCAAATGCCATTCTCCGAGCAAAAAGATGCCCGCCCACGGAAGTTCGGGGCGATATGCAGAGACAGTTTTGCGGAGAAACCGCTCGCCCAAAAGAGCAATTCCCCATAAAAACACACCGCCCAAAACAAACGCCCAGACATAAAACGAGATTTTCAACCAATAGCCCAAAGCAAGAAAAGCCGACCAAAGCGGGGCAGTGGAACCGCCCGAAGTTTGCCCCTCCCAAAATGCCCATTGTCCCCACGCGGCGAAATTCCGCGCGTAGGTTTGGTGAATCCACGCATCATCAAGCGGGAAGCCGATGCGAAATTTCAAATGACTGGCAAGCAAATAAATGCCCAAATTGAACGCGGCAACAAGGGCGAGTATCCCCGCGTCTTTTCGGGAAATTTTATTCGATGGCAAAGATTTTCGCTCCTTCGATTTCTTCGAGAAAAATCAGCCCTTTTTGTGCGGCGGGGGCATCAAAAATCGGCATCAAACCTTCCGTGACCGCGCCCTCTTCAAGGATGAGATAACGCGCCCCGTACCGCTCCGCAATCGCAAAAACCGTTTGGATATCGCCATCTGGCAAGGCAAGGGCAGGGCGATGGCTGGCGAGAAAATAGCCGGGCGGATTAGCGACAATGACCGGTAAATCAGAATCGGCTTCTATGATTTTTTCGATGGATGAATAGCGGGGAACGCCCCTGTTTTGGGCTTGCTCCCGCGCAGAGGGAGAGAGTACCCGCATCCACAGGATTGCCCCCGTCAGCAAAAG
>JAOZOM010000023.1 GCA_029933275.1 Anaerolineales bacterium
ATGATTTGTAGATGATGGGATTCTGCCGCGGCGCGGACGCGCATCTCTTGCTCTTCCAAAATCCCAGACAGAATCAGCCTCCCATGCGGTGCAACGAGCTTGCCCAAGCCTGCTTTCGTTAACCGAATCAGAATCGGGGCGAGCATATTTGCCACCACCAAAGGTGCGGATTTGTATTCAAAATTCCCCGCCAAAATTTCATCTACCGATCCCTGACCAATGGTGAATTCCTCGCCGATGCCGTTTACATCAGCATTCTCACGTGCCGATTTGACAGATGGGGCTTCAATATCTACGCCGAGGGCGCGCTCTACGCCCAATTTCAAAGCGGCGATGGAGAGAATCCCAGAGCCGCAGCCAACATCAATCAGCGATATTTGGGAATCGTTCTTCGGCAGATGTGCATCATCTCTCCGATGCACAATTCCCGATTCCTGAATATCAAGAATGACATCTTCCATCAACTCCAAGACTAATTGCGTGGTGGGATGCGTCCCCGTCCCAAACGCCATGCCCGGGTCAATTTTGATCGGGATGCGCGTCTCGTCAGGAGAATCCATCCACGCCGGGATGATAATCAGCTTTTCGCCAACGGGGATGGGGCGATAATGTTCTTTCCATGCTTCCATCCAGTTGGCATCTTTTATCGGGGTAAAGGTTGGGGAGGGGAGGGGTTGGATCATGTTCAGATAGCTAAGAGCCTGCTCCAGCTTTTGACGTGTCTCCTCGACACGCGCGTCCATCGGCAAGTAGGCACGCACGATAACTTCATCTTTGGGTGTGCCGGGGTCATCCGCATCCAGATATTTAATCCCCCGTTCCGCTACTACGCCGCCGGGCGCATAACGCGCGAAAGCATCGGCAACGGCTTCCGCCAATTCGCCATCTACGGTTAAGGAAACTTCAAGCCAGTTGGTTATTTTAGTCATCATTTTTTGTCTTTTCCATTAGGGTGCAGACCAGTATTCGCGCGTGTAGGTTTCAAGGGGCGCAAGTTGGTTGCCGCCGATTGAGATAAGTTGAAAACTAACCTGTGTAGAAGAAATGTCAATTTGAAGAAGCGCATCGTTGGGGGTGTCGCCAAGCCCGATGGCGAGGGTGTATAAATTGGTGTCGGCATCTTTTTCGTAAAAGGGAGAGAGGTTATCTCCCCTCGCACCGACATCACCGGCAAGGATATAAACCGGTTTTATTTCTGCCGCAGGGATGAAGATTTCATCTCGCAACTCAGTATAATTTGTGCCATAACCACATTGACTGTTTACTTCGGCGCGCAGGTCGGTTTCGCCATCCAAAAAAAGGGCTTTGTGGAGAAAGATGAAGATATTTTCTATACCGTTATTATTCAATGCGCTCTCTATCGCTTGCTCTAGCATTTCTTTTTGTTTGCCCGCGATAAAACAATTGGCAATTTCGGTATCCAAGACAATGATTTGGTTTTGAGCATAGGTGAAATAATAAAAAGTTTGCCCGAATTCGCTTTCATAGAGATTACGCTGGGCAGCAACATCATGATTACCGGGGGCGTTGAAAAGAGGGGCATTGATTTCATTAATGAAATTGTGGCGAAGTTCTTGATAGCTTTCATTTGAGGCACTATATGCCAAATCGCCTAAGGAAAAAATCAAATCGGGGGTTAAGCTGTTGATTTTTGGTACGGCATTAATTAATGTGCTTGCAGGCGTAATTACGCCTCTATTATGGGGGTTGCCATAAAAATGACCAGCTACGATAAATTGGACCGCATTAGAGTCGGAAGTTTCTTTCACAGGAATATGATTGAGACTGACTTTTGAAGGGTCAATTTCCAATTCATAGTTGGCGGAAATATCGTTCGTTAGATGTACGCTCTGGGAGATTAGGGTGCTTTTTAACTCATATATTTTTTGTTGAAGCTCAGGCTCGCTCGTTTCAAATTTAGCTACCTTTTTTTCGAGTTCAATGATGGCAGCTTTATACTCCGCGGTTGATTTAATTAACGCGTTTCTAAGGCGTTGCGTGTATGCCAATCCCAGAATCGCAAAAAGAGAAACACTTATCATAAAAATAATTGCAGCGAGTTTGTATGCAGGTTTTTTAAATTGCATATTCCATCCCATTCAGATATTTCGAGTTCTGAGAACAATATAACGGGAATTCCGCTAAAGAATCTGCTATTCTCTTGTGATTATTTTTTGTTGCTTTCATTTCTATAATGACATTATTTCGCAAAGGTTGTTCAAAGTTAAGATTAGGCGAAAGCCCAAATGATTGCTCGAAAGCACACATCCGATAATCTAAAGTTACTCTAATTGCCCCGTCCATACTTTCATAATACTCTCTTCGGTATTGATTAATCATAACAGGAGCCAGATTGTCCAAAAGGGAGGGAAAGTCACCTGCGCTATTTTCTTGCAAGATGCGAATAATTTCAACCCAAGTGAGTTGTGCTATATCTATTTCGGCTAAAATCGGCTGATTTTTTTTATACCCCAACTGCCCTTGCTTCATCTTTATTTCGATCTGACCATTTTGGGCAACCCAGCTTTCTCCATACCATCGAAAACGCACTTTGGCGCGATTTGCAACGCCGTCAATATGCTCCATCATCAGATCACGCTCGATAGTATCAAAGTAGATATTATTCACCTGACGCGGCGGATAAGCAACGCTAAAGGCATCAATATGCGCGTAGACCCAACTACGCACTTCGTCTAAACGCAGGGCATCAAAAACCATCTTGACTTCGTAACGGAGTTTTTCATCCATCAGCTAGTTTCCAAATATCCCTTGTTTATATAAAGAATCAATATCAATATCTTCCGGTGGGATACTTTCCCCGTTCAATAATAATTCACTCTCTGTTTGGCAAATCGCCAGTATCTCTGTATTTAAAATCGTCACATCGGTCGCTTCGATAAAAGCCGCTCCGTATTGAGGCTTTTTAATATAAGCTGCCAACCCTGCAACTTTCGCAGAATCAATGGTTGAATTATTGACCAAAACCGTAGAAAGGTCTTTACTAGAAATACCTATACTGACATTGCGAATAGTAATTTCTTCCAGCGTAATATTGCTTTTTTCTCCGGCAGAAATCGCTTTATCGCCGATATTGACAAAATAGGATTTGGTAATTGTCGCTTCTGTGCCGCTAATATCAAACGCGTCACCTTCTATATCGTGAAAACTACAATGAGATGCGGTTCCTGTGGTGAAGTCACCATCAAAAGCATCTGAGGGGACATTCAGAAATTCAACATAGTCAAAAGAAAAAGGCGCGCGGATGATATTCAACGCGTCCTCGGTTGCGCTATTGCCAATCACAGAATACGAAATATCTACTGCACTTTCGTAAAAAGTGATTCCGCCTGTCAAAATCCAGCCTGAGCGAGAGATTCCCGCCATTTTCTCCACCTTAGCATATTGCCAAGTAGATACATCTGACGCGCCTAAAACCACCATCCCGCCCCAGCTTTCATTTTCTGCGGTCAATAAAACAGGAGATTCTTCTGTCCCTTTTATATCTACCTTTCCATGAATCAAAAAGATGCTGTCTTTTTCAAAACGCAAGGTCGTCCCCGCGGGGATAAAAAGATTATATCCATCGGGTAATACCAAATCACCCGTGACTAACCAATCACCCGATTCAATTGCCAATTGTTCACCTCCCATGAGCATCAAAAAAGGATGTGCTGCTAAAACTTCTTCTAAAGTAGAGGAGGGTTGGACACCTTTTTCTATTCCCTGAGGGGTGTAATTTGAATAGAGGGGAATCTCAAATTCTTCTGAGCCTCCATACAAATTCACATGAAGCGAAAGGCTTTCCGTTTCAATATCTCTTCCTTCAAAATTTTCTATAGGGATAAGAAAAGAAACCGCTGAAAAATTACTCTCTCTCCCTGAAAGCAAAATCGTTTCATCCGTATTCGCAACAGTTTCAGCGAGACAATCCACACTAATACACCACTCTTGTTGAAAGTCAATCAGGTCGTTCCCGATAGCAATTTTGTTTATCCGCACCGGCAGTATCATTGTGTTGACCAAGTCTAATGCTACAAAAATCGTGTTATCTTCTTCCACTAGATGATAGTTGCCACGTATCGGTTGCGCCGGGTTTAAATTACGAGATAAGATATCACTTCTCAAACTTAAGGTTTCCCAAGGAGATTTTAGTAAGGGAGGGACAGGGATATTTTTGCTTTCATATTCCTTTACCAAGAGCGAGTAATACTCCCCCACCTCGTCCCCGAATTCTTTTTTGAGCATCTCTATATATTCCGGCGTAGTGATACGCTCTAAGGTCTCGAGATATGCTTTTTGTACCCCCGGTGTATTAAAAAAAACTTCTTTAGAAAAAGGAAAGGCTAATTCATTTTTATTATAAAAAGAAGACAAAGCCACACCATCAAATGCGACTGGCTCCAAAAGTCCGGTAAGGGGATTGTAATAAAATCGCTCGTTATGCCAAATGGCACCATGCCCCGCCGCCCACAGATCGGTAATTGCGTAATATCGTCCCCATAATTTCTCGTCAAGAACTTGGTTAGCGGAAATTTCACCGCGATTGAAGGAATATAATAACTCAATGGCTTTTTCTAACTCTTCAGATAGGACCTCGTTCCTATCAATCCGATTACCTCTAAATGGGGTAATTTCATTATATTGCGCTCCCTCCGTCTGCCAGAAAAAACCGATATAACTAGCTGCGGCTTCAAATAAATCATCTTTCTCAAATAACGCCCGATTAGCCCACATCTGGTCTTCGTCTAGGCGAATAATCACCCCCT
This sequence comes from Anaerolineales bacterium, assembly GCA_029933275.1. Taxonomy (GTDB): domain Bacteria; phylum Chloroflexota; class Anaerolineae; order Anaerolineales; family Villigracilaceae; genus Desulfolinea. The sequence continues at coordinate 4,767 of JAOZOM010000023.1, forward strand.
CGCGGCGATTTTGTGATTCAAGAAGATCTTCTGTAAAACTCTCCTCCAGCGCATAGATACCCTTATGCTCTCCATTCACCACAACGTTCAAGAAAAAATAGCGCGTGGTCAAAATATCTTCTAAGAATAAATTTTGATGATATGCCCATTCGCTGACAAAATTTCTCGTTTCTGGTGCTTGCAGAGAAAAACGCCTCATCCCAAGAACAGCACCATCATCTTCTGTGATATGAATACGAAAAGACCATTTATCACCTTCTAAATGGTCTACCCAGTCACCCTTCAAGCGCAATTTGACATCAAGCGTTTGCTCATCGTTATAATGCATCGTGGCGGGGACATAATCATCATCCGAAGAAAGCAGAATTCCAACCCCGAGAGCCTCATCCCGTTTTTCTTCAATCTGCATCATTGAATCAAAGGGAATATCTAAAAACACGGTCGGCAATCCGTTAGATTGATAAAGGGCAAGCTCCGTTCTAAGATCATCTCTGACTTCAGACACAGCATCAGAAATTGGAAATTCAGAATCTGCCGAAGATAAGTTGTGTATTTTTAATAAAAGGGTAGATGGGTATCCGCTCCGATAAAAAAACATCCCCCCAAGAAAAACAATTACCGTCAATAATGGAAACGCAATATATATCCATTTTTTGTCAATCTCCGCCCTCTTCTCTCTCTTTTTTTTGGGAGAAATCACCTTCATCAGCTATCCTCCCAAAAGGTTATTCTGTTCTACAATGCTAATTGTCGCATTTGCATATTTCTCTTGAATGCGCCTTGTAAGGCGGGATAAGACCTCTGTTGTTTTAGTCTTAAAATAAAAAACCAAGCGCATCTCCTGTCCGTTGGTATCAAATCGTCTTAAATCAACAGAGCGCAATTCTTCCCCCAATACCATATTAACAAAGTCAAAAGCATCGTCCTTTCTCTCATCTAAAGGTAAAACAATATTCAGATATAAATTATTATGAGAAGAAATGTTAAATGATTTATTAATGATTTTACGAGCTATCAAATAACCCATAATAACAATAAAAGCAACCAAAGTGGGAATACGTTGATCTGCGCCCAATCCAAGCCCAATGGCAATGGCAAAAAAGAGAAAAATCAACTCCTCGGGGTCTTTAATTGCCGTTCTGAAACGTACAATGGACAAAGCCCCGACAAGACCTAATGATAAAGCCAGAGAAGATTTGACAATGGAAATGACGAGCAAGGTTACTAATGATAATAGGGGCAAAATGGGTGCAAATTTAGAACGATTAGACAAAGAATCCCCGAATTTTGCATAATAAATAGCGAGCAATACCGACAAGAACAACCCAAACAGAAGATTGAACGTCATTGTTGCAACGGATAAGGGGGCAGGATTATTTAAATCCATAGTATTTCTCCAGAAAACTCTAAACTGCGTCCAGCATCATCCGCCAAACCACTCGTTAATTTTATCCAAAAAACCACGCTCTTGCGGTTTGATTTCGGTATCAAGCGTGCCTGCTAGATTCTCGAAAATATCGCGTTGTTCACCGGAGAGATGTTTAGGGATATTGACGTTTACGATAATTTTCTGATCGCCTCGTCCGCTACGGCGCAGATGCGGAACGCCACGCGCACGTAGCTTGAAGATTTTGCCCGGTTGCGTTCCGGCGGGAATGCTTAGTTTTTCGCTCCCGTCTACAGTCGGCACTTCGATATCCGCGCCCAAAACAGCTTGAGCAACATTAATATCAAGATTCAAAACAATATCATCATCAAGTCGCTGGAAGAATTTATGTGGCTTGACATTTAAAACAAGATAAAGATTGCCTCGAGGTCCGCCGTTGATGCCGGGTTGCCCCTCACCGCCCAAACGGATTTGGGTCCCTTTTTCGACACCAGCCGGAATTTTGACTTTCTTCTTAATCGTCTTGCGTTCCAAGCCATTCCCGTGGCAAGTATGGCAGAGATGCTCAATTGTTTTTCCGCGCCCATTACAATGCGGACAAGTTGTCGTTTGAACAACCTGTCCCAAAATGGTTTGCCGAACTTGGCGCACTTCGCCTTGTCCCTGGCAAGTGGCGCAGGTGATGACTTTTGAGCCGGGCTCGGCACCATCTCCATTACAGGTAGAGCAAACTTCATCCCGCGCAAATTCGATTTCTTTTTCAACGCCGAAAACTGCTTCATCAAAACTTAACTTGACTTCTTTTTGCAAATCACGCCCACGGCGGGGAGCGTTACGAGATCTTCGTCCCCCCATCCCGCCAAAGCCAAAGCCACCGAAAAGCCCCTCGAAGAGATCTGAAAAATCGCCCGTAAAATCGTGCATCCCACCCATATCACCAACGCCAGCATGACCAAAGCGATCATATTGACCGCGCTTCTGTTGGTCAGAGAGGACGCCGTAGGCTTCGTTAATCTCCTTGAATTTATCTTCGGCATTCTTTTCTTTGCTCACGTCTGGATGGTACTGACGCGCCAACCTACGGAATGCAGATTTAATTTCATCTGCGGAGGCGTTTTTTTGAACGCCGAGAACTTCGTAATAATCGCGTTTGCTCATATCTTTATGGAGAGAAGAAAGTAGAAAAGAGAGAGTAGTGCTAATACTTCTCTCTACTCTCTCTTCTCTAATCTCTATTCTTCTGTAACTTCACCTTCAACAACATCATCATCCGGTTCTTCGGAGGGAGTCTCTTCCGTCCCTTCTGGGGCAGAAGCCGGCTCTTCATAAACACTCGCTCCGATTTTTTGGACAACTTCAGTCAAGGTTGCGGTTGCTGTTTTGATAGCTTCCACATCATCGCTGTTTTGGACTTTGCGGACTGCGGCGACAGCCTCTTCGACCTCTTTTTTGACTTCTTCGGGCAATTTTTCGCCCAAATCTTTGATCGCTTTCTCCGCACCATACGCCGTGTTATCCGCCTGATTCTGCGCTTCAATCAATTCTTTGCGTTTAGCATCTTCTTCCGCATGTTCTTCGGCATCTTTTCGCATTTTCTCAACTTCATCATCGGATAAACCGGAAGATGCCGTAATCGTAATATCCTGACTGCGACCGGTTGCTTTATCAGATGCGGAAACTTTGATAATACCATTGGCATTGATATCGAATGTGACTTCGATTTGCGGAACGCCGCGTGGGGCAGGCGGGATACCGTCTAAAATAAATGTACCCAACGATTTATTGTCTGCCGCCATCGGACGCTCCCCTTGCAAAACATGAATCTCAACTTGCGACTGGCTGTCACTCGCCGTAGAAAAGACTTGACTCTTGCGGGTCGGGATAGTGGTGTTGCGTTCAATCAAGCGGGTTGCCACGCTGCCCAAAGTCTCAATCGAAAGCGAAAGCGGGGTCACATCAAGAAGCAAAATATCTTTAACTTCGCCTCCCAAAACACCGCCTTGAATAGCCGCACCGATCGCGACCACTTCATCGGGATTAACGCCCTTATGCGGGTCTTTCCCGAAAAAGGCTTTAACGCGATCTTGCACCGCGGGCATACGCGTCATCCCGCCGACCATGACCACTTCGCTGATTTCTCCAGCCGTTACACCAGCATCCGACAAGGCTTGTTTAACAGGAGCCATTGTTCGGTCAACTAAATCTGCGGTAAGTTGTTCGAGCTTCGAGCGCGTCATCGTCAGAACCAAATGTTTGGGACCAGAAGCATCCGCTGTAATATAAGGCAAGTTTATTTCGGTCTGCATCATCGTTGAAAGTTCAATTTTTAATTTTTCGGCGGCTTCTTTCAAGCGTTGCAACGCCTGCCTATCTTTTCTCAGATCAATCCCATTGTCTTTTTTGAACTCATCCGCGAGATAATCCATAATGCGCTGGTCAAAATCATCTCCGCCGAGGAAAGTGTCGCCACTCGTTGAGCGGACTTGAAAAACACCATCGCCAACTTCTAGCACAGAGACATCGAAAGTCCCACCACCTAAATCGTAAACAATGATAATTTCATTGCTCTTTTTATCTAAACCATACGCTAAAGAAGAAGCGGTCGGCTCGTTGATGATGCGTAGCACTTCAAGACCAGCGATTTTGCCTGCATCTTTGGTCGCGTTTCGTTGAGCATCGTTAAAATACGCAGGGACGGTAATCACAGCTTGCGTAACCGTCTCCCCGAGATAGGATTCCGCATCCGCTTTGATTTTTGCAAGAATCATCGCCGATACTTCGGGGGCAGAATACTGCTTACCATCGAGAGCCACGCGCACATCACCGTTTGGCGCACCAGAAACAACATAAGGCACACGAGATTTCGTCCCCTGCACCTCAATATCTTCAAACTTACGTCCCATAAAACGCTTAATCGAAAAAATTGTGTTTTCGGGGTTAATAATGGATTGGTTACGCGCTACACGTCCCACCAAACGCTCATGATTTTTGTTCACCGCCACCACCGAAGGGACAAGTCGCTCACCCTCCGCGGAGGGAATCACAGTCGGCTCGCCGCCGGACATGACCGCGGCAACGGAATTGGTCGTTCCTAAATCAATACCAATGATTTTGCTCATAATTTCTCCTCTGCTAAATAATTTCGTTTTTGTTTTCACCACAAAGAACACAGAGACCACAGAGCTTTTCTTTTTTAAAAACCTCCGTGCGCTTTGTGTACCCTGTGTTAAATATCTTCTATTCCGCTACCCGCACCACCGCCGGACGAACAACGCGCTCGCCAAGCATATAGCCATGTTGCAAAACTTCAACTACCTGCCCGCTCTCATACTCATCACTGGGCATTTGGGCAATTGCCTCGTGGAAATTCGGGTCAAAATCTGCGCCTTCGGCTTCAATACGCGTAATTCCCTCGGCTTCCAAAACACCTTCCATTTTGCGATAAATCAACTGAATTCCCTCCACCCAGGGGTCTTCGGGCGCATTTTGCAAAGCGCGCAACATATCATCCATAATCGGGAGAAAACGCTTGACAATATCGCCTTTCATGGTTTGATATTTCAAAAGTTGATCGCGCTCTATACGTTTTTTATAATTGGCAAATTCAGCCAATGAACGGAGCAATTCATCTTCTTTCGATGCAACTTCAGCTTTGCTCGCTTCCAACTCCTCTTGCAAAGTCGCGTATTCTTCACCTGTCACCATTTCTTGCTCTACAACTTCGGCGACAACTTCTTCTACTTCTTCTTTTTCGGTTTTTTTACTCTTCTTGCTCTTTGCCATACTTCTACTCTCCAGAAAGGTTTTCTGTCATTAGATTACTTAACAAATCCGCCATATAGCGGACTGTGGGGATGGTACGCGCATAAGGCATTCTCATGGGACCAAGCACGCCGAGCGTGCCCGTGGCTTGCCCGGGAATCCCGTACTTTGCGAGCACCATTGAGCATTGTCTCAATTCATCCCAGCCATCTTTTCCGCCAATTAGCACCTGCACCCCCCCAACACGGTTATCTACCACCGTGCTAGAGAGTAAATCCTGTAAACGGGAGCGTTCGTCAAAGAAACGCAATGTGCGCCGCCCTTCGTCCGAATCGGCGAAGGAGGGTTCAGCGAGAAGATTGACCATCCCGTCCATATAGATTTCACCCGATGCGCCTTCGCTGCGTTGCAACATCTCCTGCTGAATGAGCAAAAAGATGTCTTGTTCCAGCAAATCGGCACGAGGTGGGGAGGCTAAAATGATTTCTGCTGATAAAGTGCGTAATTTTTGGTTGAGTCGCTCTGCTACTTGGCTCAATCTCGCCTGCGGGATAACTTCTGCTAAAGTTAGGATTTGTTGCGATACATCACCGCCCACAAAAACCAAAACCATCAAAATCTGCCGTCCCTGCGTGGAGATGAGTTCAAGATGCTTAAAAAGCACTTGCTCATTTCGCGGTGCGGCGACTAGAGAAACCGCCTGAGTCTGATGTGCCAAAACGGATGCGGCTAGGGTCATCCATTCTTCGGCGTTGGAATGGGTTTGGGCAAATTGATGAGAAATTGTTCGTTGCACCGCGCTTGGCAGATTCGCGTCTCTCATCACTTCGCTGACAAAATAACGGTAGCCAGCTTCGGTCGGGACACGTCCCGTCGTGGTGCGAAAATATCCCATTTCTGTAAGGGCGCGCATTTCGTTCCGCACCGTAGCAGAGCTGACATCCAATTTATAATTTTTAACCAATGACTTCGAGCCAACCGCTTGTCCGCTATCAATATATTCGCGCACAACCAGCATCAGGATTGTTTTTTGGCGTTTAGTCAGTTTTTTCATGGTTTAGATATTTTTTAGCACCCTACGAAAGAAGGTGCTAAGCCATCAGGAAACGATGATACCATGCGCAAAAATGAGCGTCAAATAAGAGCTTTGTTAACAGAAAAAGCCGCCCATTTCGGCGGCTTTTTGTTTTATAAAGGGAAATTTAGGGAATCGGTCTCCAAGCGGGATCGTAATCGTTGCCTGGATCGGTGGTTAAGCGTACACGGGATGTGCCGATAGATTTCATGATGTAAATATCACGATTGCTTTCATCCACGCTTTCAAATGCCAGCCAAAAACCATCTGCTGAGTAATCTGCATTTTCTATCGGCAAAGGTTCTGCATTTACCTGAATACCGGTACTTCCACGATTTTCGTAGAGAATACTCATCAACCAAATTTGCGAAGGGTTACTTTTTGCCTGTTGGTCGTAGAGAATAATTTTATTATCCGGTGACCAAGCGGGATTCAAATTTAAGAAATCGGCACCACTTCTTGTTAATTGTTCTTGCGCTTCGCCTGTATTTGTCATTATCCAGAGGTTATAACCGCTATATTTTCTCATCGCATAGACAATTTGATTGCCAAAAGAAGACCAAGCGGGTTGGCGAGTATATTCACCATTACTTTTATTCGTTTCTGTTAGCCTCTGCGCGGAGTTATCGTCCAAATCAAGCAGATAGATTTGCATATATCCATCACGCATGGAAGTGAACGCGATATACGCGCCGTCCGGAGACCACGCCGGTTCAAAATCACCGCCGGGAACAGAGGGCAGGAGGGTCAGATTCGTGCCATCTGCGTTCATCATATAAAGGCTGGAACCAGTAAGAATATCTTGATCTGCCTCACAAGGCGAAACAAAGACGATTCTTTCGCCGTCTGGCGACCAATCTGGTTGGCAAGCACCTTCGGATAAATTGGTGAGGGGGTATTCATTACTGCCATCACTATTGATTAGGTAAATCTGCGATGCACCGGTGCGGTCTGAAACAAAAGCAAGTTGTCCTGTCCCGCCGCCGATGGGGGTTGGCGCAAGAGTGGGCGTATCGGTCGGAATCGGGGTCTCGGTCGGTTCAAGTGTCTCTGTGGCGGTTGGCTCTAAAGTGAAGGTTGCCATTGCCGTTTCTGTCGCTATTTCCGTTTCAACGATCTCAAGTGGAGCAACAACTTCGGTAGCGGTCACTACCACAGGAGGAGGTGTTACCGATGCCGATTGCGGTGTGACTGGAATTAGCCCAAAACCGGCAAACGCAGCTAAAATTTCGGGGAGGTAATAAACAAGCGCAACAAGTCCACTAACAATAAATATCATCCATAACAAGAAACGGATAAATTTCGAGCGTTTTTTGCGCCGTTTTTGACGTGGCGTTTCTGATGTAGAAGGAGTAGAAATAGGCTGGGAGCTAAGCGGCACACCAGCCGAAGGCGGCGCATTTTTAGATTCATTCTTGGTCTTATTTTTAGGGGATTCTGCTTCTACAGGTACAGAAGGCGATGGTGGAACAGTGAAATCATCTTCAACAAGCCGTTGTGTTTTGGAACTGGCAGAAAGTAAGGCTTTTCTAAATTCTTCCGCTGTCTGGAAACGGTCATCCGCGTCCACTTTCATCGCTTTTTCAATTGCGTTGGCTAGTTTACGAGGGACTTTTGAAGCTCGCCTTCGAACAGGCGTTAGCTCAGCATTTTCCATCGCACGCGCCAAACCATCTTCGGGGATGACTCCTGTCAGAGCCGCATAGAGGGTTGCGCCCAAGGAGTAAATATCCGTACGTGGGTCAGTTCGTGCCGTTCCGTATTGTTCGGGCGGGGAATAGCCGGGGGTCATAGCGCGTGCGCCAGTCGTAGTCACTTCGCTCCCCTGAACAACTTTCGCTAAACCAAAATCAACGAGAAAAACCTCGCCATCGGGCGTAATTTTCACGTTACCGGGTTTCACATCGCGATGCAAAATAACGGGCTTACGGGAATGGAGATAGCTTAAGGCTTTGCACATCGCCGCGCCAATCAAGATGACCTCTTCATTGGGCAAGAAGCTGGTGCGCTCCATCCGCTGACGAAGATCTTCGCCCTCGATATAGTCCATGACGAGGTATTGCCCTTGATCGCCGATTACAAAGTGGTCGGTAACGCGCGGCAAGTTTGCTTGGCGCAAATTAGCTAATATAACGGCTTCAAGCCTAAATTGGCGCGCGTACTCGTCTGTGGTAAAGAGATTTTCCTTAACGGCAACATCCACGCCAAGATTTTCATCCACTGCGCGGTAGACCGATCCCATCCCCCCCTGCCCTAAAATTTCAATAATTCGATAACGGTTATGAAGAAGTACGCCGCGTTCAAGCGTCATAAGCAAAAAGCTCCGTAATAATTAACATCCTGCGATTATAACAGAAGGCGGCTCTATCTCTCGGTCGAATTTATCAATTTAGCCTTAAGAAATATGAAAGGCGCACCACCTGAAACCCAAAATCCGACCAAGCTATAACGCAAATAACGAAAAAGATAGGCAATGAAATTTTCGCCAGAAGGAAAGATAATTTTCAAGCCCAAATAAAAAATCGCCAACCCTACCACGCCAAGAATATAGCGCAAAAATCGTTGCGTAGCCGTGCCAGAAGCCGTGTAACCGCCTTTTTTCTCAATCCATGCGAGACCAGAGAGGAGACCAAAAAGTGTTGCCGAGGAGGTGACTAATCCACTAATCGAGTAAGGATTAAGAGCCTCGCTGCTCGCGCGTGCAGCATTTTGCGTCCACGCTACGGGCATTATCCAGTCCCTAAAGATCCATGCCACGAATCCGCCAACGATAAGCATGGTCAATGATCCAAAAAACGCGGCTAAAACCTGCTTCGAAAAACTTTGTTTCTTCGCCCAAACCGAAACGGGATTCCACGCACGGTTCAGCCCGATGACCAGACCAAATCCGATTATTAAGCCAAAAATCGTATCCAGCGGATAGTGGACAGCAAGATAAAGCCGCGAGAGGCTAATTCCCAAAATCAAAATAATAGAAAGCACCCAAACCGAAGTTTTTTTATAGTAGGTTCCCACCATCCCCCAAATGGACATTGCACTTTGAGCATGTCCCGAAGGGAAGCCAAAAGAGGATTCTGCGGCATAAGTTTGCACATCCGTATTTACCCAATAAGGGCGCGGCGCATGGAAGGCAAATTTAAAAATTGTATTCACCCCGCTTGAGAGGAGCATCATCACGCCAACTCGCAAGCCTAGAGCAGCATCGAATGACCAATAAACAATGGGGAAGGCAAGCACGTAAAAATCTTCCGTGCCAAGAAAACTAAACATCTTCATTGGGGTAAGAAGCCATTCTCCCAAATTTTGAAAAGCTAAAATAAGAGGGATCCCGCTATCAAGTAGTCCTTGCATTTTATTCTCCTTCGTTGAATGCTAAAAATGATGTGTTTTTTCTACAATCTAAATTCGCTCGTAAAACGTATTGCACAATGGTCTTATCT